>JBOEHD010000058.1:0-11409 GCA_050633745.1 Acidimicrobiales bacterium | reverse complement strand
GAGGTCATCAAGATCGAACCGCCTGAGGGCGACATGAGCCGCGGCTTTCCCCCGTATCTCGAGGGTGGCATCAACCCCTACTTCGCCCAGCAAAACGCCGGAAAGCGGTTCTGCTCAATCGACCTTTCTGCCGAAGGTGCTCCCGATCTGATCAGGGCGCTGCTCGAACACTGTGATGTGCTGGTCGAGAACTTCCGGCCGGGGGTCATGGCCCGTTACGGGCTGGGTCCTGACGAGATGTGCGCGCGGCACCCGAGCCTGGTCTACTGCTCCATCACCGGTTTCGGTCAGGACGGACCGTGGGCCGATCGGCGAGCCTACGCCCCGATCGGCCACCTGGAATCAGGTCTGCTGGAGTACGACGAACGTAAGAACAAGCGAGAGGCCAAGCAACCAGCGCTGGTGCTTGGCGACGTTGCTACCGCCATGATGGCCGCCAGCTCGATCAACGCCATGCTGGTGAAGGCGGCCAGAACCGGTGTGGGGGGAACGCTCGACGTTTGCATGGTCGAGTCGATGGTCTACATGCAGGAGTGGAGCTCGACCGAGGTGGCCGGTGGTTGGGATACCACCAATGCCGGGTCATGCGAACAGTCTCCGATTCTCCGCTTGCCAGATGGGCGGGTCTGGGGCATCGCCGGAAATATCGTGGCCTGGTTCGACGGCCTGCCCGAGGTCATGGGCCAGCCCGAATTAGCCAACGATCCAAGGTTCGCCGATCCGGCGATCCGGGAAGAGAACCGCTCGGAGCTGGAAGCGGTGATCACCGAATGGGCCGCAACCTTCGAGACCTTCGACGAGTTCCGCCGCACGTTAGAAGCAGGCTCGCCTCTGACCACCGCCGAACTTCGATCGATCACCGAGCTGGCTGAAACCGACTGGGCCAAACATCGTGAGCTGTTCTTCGACACCGAGACCGGCACCCCGATCCCCGCTCGCCCGGCCGCTGGCGGCGGAATCGGCACCGACGGCCACCTCGGGTTGCGAGGGTCCGACAATGCCGCGGTGCTCAGCGACGTGCTTGGCATGGACGACGCTGAGATAGCGGCACTGGCGGCCGCTGGCGTGCTACTGGCCGAGAGCTAGGCAGATTTTTCGGATTTATTGGAAGCTCTTGCACTTCCCCGCCGTCTCAGGGGTGTGAAGACATATCCAAGAGGGCAAAAAATCGATCGGTGGCGAGCATCATGGTCGATGTGACCGAACCTTCGCTGGCGCAGCGTGCTATCGCAGGAGACGTCGAAGCGTTCTCCGAATTACTGCTGCTCCACGATGACAAGATGCGGGCGGTGGCGTTCCACATCATGGGTAGCCAAGCGGCCATGGACGACGCATTGCAGGCCGCATATCTGAAGGCATTCCGGGCCATCGGCACATTGCAGAACGAGGCCGGTTTCGCCGGTTGGCTGCGGCGGATCGTGGTGAACTGCTGCAACGATCTGCATCGCCAACGCAAGCGGCGGGGCGAAGTCTCGCTCGAGGCCGCAGGCGACATGCCGAGCCTTCGGGCCGATGACGACCGGATCGTCCAGAGCCAGCAGTTAAACGATGCACTTATGACTCTCCCGTCCGAGATGCGAGCGGTGGTGGTGCTTGTCGACGGCGAAGGATTGTCTTACGCCGAGGCGGCCCAAGCTCTCGATATTGAACGTGGAACCGTTGCCAGCCGCTTAAACCGAGCCAGGGCTGCGCTACGACATCAACTCGGCCTCGGGGAGGAGATCCAATGAGCGACGACCAGACCACACCGAATGACAACTCAGACTCGAACTCCGATAGCTCCGAGCAGCGCAGTTCGGAACGGCGCGATCCCGAGCTGGCCCGACTCTTCGGCGCCCAGTCGGTGCCCGATCATGGAGCATCATTCTGGAGCGACCTGTCGACCCAGCTTCGAGCCGAAACCAACGGTGGCCCGGTGGCCACCAGCGTGTCTGACCAAACTGGCGCCGATGCCGGCTCTCAGCCAGACACCGATACCGATCTTGGCACAACCGTGATCGATCTCGACCAACAGCGAAACGATCGGCGACGTCGCCGGTCACTGGTTCTATCGCTCGCCGCGGCTGTGCTGGTGGTTGTGGCTTCGGTCGGGGTGTTTAGCGCCCTCGCCGATCGTGACACCGCAGACAACAACACCGTGGCCGACGAAGGCCCAGACGACACCAGCCAGCCGGACGACCCTGAATCGATGGACGAACCGGTCGGCACCGACGATGAGACCGGTCAGGCCGAAAATGAAGGCAACGGTGAAACCGGTACGCCAGATCAACGTGACTCGACCGACCGGCCGACCATTGCCAACCCGTTCCCGGCCATCGACTACACCAAGTCGGTCGAGGTGCTGAACCTCGGATCTGGCGAGGCGATCGGCACTACGCCAGATGGTTCGGCCATCCTGGTGGTCGACCAATACCTTGAGCAGCCGGCTGCCGGCTGCGAGGGTGCACCGCTGCTTATGCTGTACGGGCAAGATGTGGCAACCGGCATGCGGAGGCCACTGCTCCCCGAAGGTATGACGGTGGAGACCGGCGGCTTGCGATTCCTTTTCGCCGACTTCACTCGACCTCTAGATGGCGGCCAAACCGATGTCTTCTGGACCGATTTCTGTGATGGCGTACCGAACCAAACCTGGCTGGCCACGATGTTACCAAACGGGGCCATTACCGGTCCGACCGCAATCGAGAGCGGCTCGTCCGAGGACCCATTCGGCAGCGGACTGGTCAGCTCTGACGCCGCCGACGGTCGAATATCGAACGACATCTCTTACCGCCTGCAACAGCAGGATCAGACTCTCGGCGTTCAACCAACCGATTCCGCTTCGGATGAACTGTGGATCTACTCCGAAGAGATGCCGTCGAGCTGGAACGCTGCGTTCACTCCGGCTGGCGATGCCGTTGTTGTCAATGATGGCGAGCAAACGGTGTTCTGGCGGTACCAAACCGACGATCGGTTCACGATCCCGACCGGCGAGGTCGCAACCTACCGATTCGGCCGATCCGGGGAGTATGTGTTCTTGAATTACCTGAGCGCTGAATTCTCCTTCGCCGTGTTGAACTTCGGCGACGGACCGGCGCCCAGCGTTCAAACCCAGAGCGGATGTTCCGGTGACACCGATCTCGGCGAGCTTCAGACTCAGGACCGTTTACCTCCGGCAGTAGCCGAGACGCTGGCGGCGATCGACGCAGCAGCAGCGCTGTGCGACTGGACGGCGCTGGTGTCGCTCACCGACGACTCGTTCCTGCTCGGATTCGGCGGCGGCACCCCAAGTTCGGATTGGCCAGCAGCTGAGGCCGCAGGTGAAACACCGATGCGCAACCTTCGTATGTTGCTGCGAAGCCCGGTGGTCAAGACCGGAGAAGGCCAGGACACGGCCTACGTGCTGCCTGCGATATCGACAAAATCCTGCGAAGAGCACACCGACGAGGATCGGGCATCGCTGGAAACGCTCGGCTACAGCGATGAGCAGATGGCAGCCGACTGCGAGATCTTCGGTGGCTACGCCGGGCTTCGAACCCGTTTCAGCGAAGCGGGAGACTGGCTGTTCCTAGTCAGCGGCGACTAATCAATCCGCCGCCTCAGGGCCAAAATTGAGTTCCCGTCGGCCAACTCGCCCACCTGACTAGGTGCGGCGAGTTGGCCGCTACATGCTTGCGAGTTGCTTGCGAGTTGGTGTGACTGCCACACAAGAGGGAATATGGAGCCAAGCTCATGGGGGGCTAATCACATGACAGACCAGCAAGCTGCAGACCAAAGCAGCAAAGGCAAGACCGACAATCGTATGCCCGGTTCCTTCGAGGCTTCCGAGTTCGATGGCCGTATGCCGCAGGAGTACTACGACGAGATCAAGGCCAAGTTCGCCGCCGAACGCGACCTTCGCCTCGACTACCGACCACCTGGCACCGAGCAGTACATCCCGATGGAGGGTGAGCTAGAGCGCTACGAGGTCGACCCGTACGCCGACGACAAGATAGATCGTGAGCCGATCATCGATGTCGGCACAGAACACGTCGACGTACTGTTTATCGGCGGCGGGTTCTCCGCCCTGCTGACCTCGGCCCGGCTCCGTCAGAAGGGCGTCGAAAGCATCCGTATCGTCGAGCGAGGAGCCGACGTTGGCGGCACCTGGTACTGGNNTGGAACCGCTATCCCGGCGTGGCCTGCGACGTTGTGGCCTACGACTATCTGCCGTTGCTCGACGAGATGGAGTACGTGCCGAGCCGTCACTACGCCGGTGGTTCGGAAATTCTCGATCACTGTCGAGCCATCGCCAACCGGTTCGATCTCTATGAGCTAGCGGTGTTCCAGACCACGGTCACCTCGACCATCTGGAACGAAGAAGAACAGCTGTGGCACATGAGCACCGACCGCGGCGACAAGATGAAGGCCAAGTTTGTGGTCTGCGCCAACGGCACGCTGGCCAAACCAAGGCTGGCCAAGATCGCCGGCATGGAGAAGTTCAAGGGCCACTCGTTCCACACCTCACGGTGGGACTACGAGTACACCGGCCAGGATCTTGAAAAGCTGAAAGACAAGCGGGTGGCCATCATCGGCACCGGCGCCAGCGCAGTGCAGATCATCCCCAACCTGGGAGCCAATGCAAAACAGCTGACCGTCTTCCAGCGCACCCCATCCTCGATCGACATCCGTGACGACTGGGAAACCGACCAGGAGTGGGCCGCCTCGGTCAAGCCCGGTTGGCAGGCCAAGCGCCGACAGAAGATTCTCGACAAGCAGCGGGCCCTGGCCGATCGCCGGTCCAACCTGAAGGGCATCACAAAAGAAGAGAAGGTCCGCCGCCAGGAGAACGCCAACATCAACGCCATGATGCGCATCCACAAGCGCATCGAGGAAACGGTCGAGGATCCAGCAACCGCCGAGTCGCTCAAACCGTGGTACATGCTGATGTGCAAGCGCCCCTGTTTCCATAACGACTATCTGCCGACGTTCAACCTGCCAAACGTGAGCCTGGTCGACACCCACGGTGCCGGCGTGACCGAGATCGGCGAGAATGGACCGATCTTCGACGGCGTCGAGTACGAGGTCGACCTGTTGATTTACGCCACCGGGTTCGAGGTGCAGCAGACCGGTATCTACAACACGATCATTGGCCAAAACGGGCTCGACCTAAACGACAAGTACTCAGAGGGCATTCGCACTCTGCTCGGCATGCACTCGCACGGCTACCCCAACCTGTTCGTGATGGGCGGCTATCAGGCATCGTTCCAGTTCANNACCTGACCGACCTGCTGCAGTCGCAGGGTGACCACATCTCGACCTGTATCGCCTACGCCCGGGAGAACGGGTACGACACAATCGACGTGGAGCCCGAGACCGAGGAATGGTGGGTGCAGGAAGTAATCGCCCACCGGGGCAAGACCAACCGGAACCAGGAATGCACCCCCGGCTACTACAACTTCGAAGGCCAGGAAAACCGTCGCCAGGACGGCAACTACAACGGCGGCTTCCCCCTCTATCTCGACCACATCGCCGAGATCGAGTCGAAGATGGACGAACACTTCATATTCACCGCCGCTAGCTAGCGGGTTACTCTTCGGTCCATGGATAGCGAGGACCGTCAACGGGCAGAGAGCCGACTGGAGATCGTGGCTGGCTTGTTGGCGGCTCTCGATTCCTGGCCGGATGTGAGTCAGGTAGTTTGGCAATCCGCCGATCGTCGTGCTGCCCATGCCGCCCTGCGCCAGCGTTTCGATTGGCCCGAGCATGTGACCCACTATCTGCTCGATATGCCACTCGGGCGGATCCACACACTGGCGCGAGCCGATCTAGCAGAGGAAGCAGCCGAGTTGCGCCGATTGTTGTCGACGTGACTCTAGTTTTGGCTGGTGGCCCATGNNCTTTCGAGATCTTGGATTGCAGTAGATCTGCGGTGAGCGAATCGCAGATGCTGCGGTTGTGCGATCGCGGGGTGTGCCGGTGCAAGTACTGGTTGAGGGAGTTGCTCGAGAACCGAGAGCGATGTTGCGTTGTCTTCCTGCTGTTGTGGGGACGATTGATGTTGCTGCGATGTCTGAGGCCGAGGTTAAGGCGTGGCTTGGCGATGTTCGTTTAGCTCAGCGTTCGCTGGATGGGCTGGTCATGGGTTTGGCCGATCGCACTGATCGGCTGGCCTCGGACGGTGAGTCTGCTCCGTCAGATGAAACGATGCGTGGCGATGGATCGGTGAGCGCTGCGCAGGCTCGCCGGGAGTCGAAGCGGGCTGCGACGGCGCGGATCGTTCCGGGGTTGGCCGAGGCGGTTTCGGCTGGGGCTGTCTCGGGCGAACACGTCGATGCGATCGCTCGGCATACTTCTCGGCTCACTGAAGAGCAGCGGCTACAGGTCGACTTCGAAGGACTGCTTGCTCCGGCGGCAGCGTTGCCGGTCGAGACGTTTGGTCGGCTGGTGAAGCGCACTATTGCTCAGGCCGTTCCGGCTGATCCGCTGGCTGACACTCAGGCCAAGCAGGATGCATCGGAGTTTCGGCATTGGTTCGATGAGAAGGCAGGTGTGGGCAAATTCTGTGGCTCGCTCGACCCGGAACGATACGAAGCCCTGACCACCGCAGTCGATCAGCGCACTGCTTCGATTGCGGCATCGTCGGAGTCCACGGTCGCCAAGTCGGCGAACCTATCGGCGCAGGCTTTGGTCGAACTGGTTGTTGGCTCGGGGGTTGCTGCTTCCGCGGTTGATGGAGCAGCGAGGGGCAGGTTGCCTTCGATCACGGTTGTGGTCGATCATCAGACGTTGCTTGCAGGGCCGCATGTTGGAGGGTTCTGTCAGACCGGAAATGGTCATGACATTGCGCCCGAGTCGTTGGCTCGACTGTGTTGCGATGCGGTTCTTCGTCGGGTGACTCTGGATGAAAGCGGCGTGCCGATCAATGTTGGGCGCAAGTGCCGCACCGCTACCGACGCCCAGTGGGCGGCGATCAAGGCGGTACACGCGAACTGCGCCTGGAATGGCTGCACCGCACCGGTGAGCTGGTGCCAGGCCCACCACATACGGGAGTGGGAACAGGGCGGGCCAACCGATCTCGACAACCTCGTGCCGCTGTGTTCGCAGCATCACCACCGAGTCCACGAAGGCCAATGGAGCATCAAGCTGCTGCCCGACCGAAGCCTCAAAATCTACAAGCCCGGCGGCGCCCACCACGCCACGGTGCCAACGCCATCCAGATGTTAGGCCGACTGGAGTCCGAGCTGCGTCCTGTCTTCAGGGCGCCATCCACTACTCGTCGGCGTAGTCGACTTGCCAGAGCGTTAGGCCGTGGCCGGGGGCAAGCTGCTCGGCGGCAGCCCTATCGCGGGCGGCGAGCACAGCGGGCAGCTCGTCGGCATCACGTTTCCCGGTGCCGACCATGGCCAGGAAGCCGACGATGCTGCGGACCATTTGATGGCAGAACGCCGAACCCTCGATCTCGAACCGGAGCACATCGTCGCCCAGGTCGACCCATCGAGCACCGGTCACCCGCCGCACGAGCGAGGCCTCCACGACCTCCCCCTCAGGATTGGGAGCTGGTTTCGGGCGTCGACAAAACGAGGAGAAATCATGTTCGCCAACCAGATGAGAGCACGCACGCTCCATAGCGGGAACATCCAGCGGTACAGAAAGCCACCAACCGGTGCGGGCCCAGAATGGGTCGGGCACCGACCGATTCACAATGTGATAGCGGTACCGGCGGCCGGTGGCCGAGAACCGAGCGCTGAAATCGTCGTCGACAATGCTGACTTCTCGGACCACGATCTCCGGGCCCAGCCTGGTGTTGGCCGAACGCTGGATGCGCTCGGTGTCAACCACTCCGTCAGCCATGCGAAACGACAGGACCTGCCCCCAGGCATGAACACCGGCATCGGTACGGCCAGACATGATGATGTCCGGCACCTCACCAATCAGCGGTTCGATTACCCGCTGCAACTCGCCGACGACAGTGCGAACACCGTCGTTGGGAGCCAAGCCCCGGAAGTCGGTGCCGTCATACGCAATCAGCAGTCGAACGTTAGCCATCGAGTCCTCAGACCTATCCCAAAAACGCAGCCGGGCCTTGGCATGATGCCAAAGCCCGAGAGCGAAGCGCACCCTCAGAGGGTGAGCAGGAAAGAATTAGACCAGTTCGATACGAGCCATAGGGGCGTTGTCGCCCTTACGGGGTCCGAGCTTGAGCACCCGGGTGTAACCACCAGGGCGAGCTTCGTAACGAGGACCAACCTCGTCGAACAACTTGGTGGTCATCTCGACGTCACCCAGGTAAGCCAGAACCTGACGGAAGTTGTGCAGTCCGCCCTTCTTGGCCTTGGTGATCATCTTTTCAGCAACCGGACGCATGGCTTTCGCCTTGGCCTCAGTCGTGGTGATTCCCTCAGCAGCGACCAAAGATGCGACCAAGTTGGCCATCATCAGTCGTTGGTGCTGAGCGGAGCCGCCGAAGCGGCGTGCTTTACGTGGAGTTCCAGGCATTACAAGCTCCTAGCGCGCGCCGCGCAAGGTAAGGCCACGCTCGTCGAGCTTGGCGGTGACTTCATCGAGCGACTTCTGGCCGAAGTTAGTAATGGCCAGAAGATCGTCTTGATTCTTGGTGAGCAGTTCACCGATCGTGTTGACCTGCGCCCGCTTGAGGCAGTTGCGAGGCCGCTCAGAAAGGTCGAGATCTTCGATCGGAAGATCAAGGTCGGGAGAGCCGGAGGCGGCTGCCGGGGCTTCGCCCAGGGTCAGGCCTTCAGGCTCTTCGCTCATCTCTTCGACGAGCTGGAACAGCGAACGCACGGTGGCGCCGGCCGAAGCGAGGGCGTCACGAGGGGCGATCGAACCGTCGGTCTCGATATCCAGGATCAGACGGTCGAAGTCGGTCGACATCTCGACACGAGTTGGCTCGACGGAGATCGAAACCCGACGAATCGGGCTGAAGATTGCATCGATTGGGATAATCCCGATCGTGGCCGACTCGCCAGCACGCTTTGCGGCTGGAGACCATGCCCGGCCACGCTCGACGGTGAGATCCATAGCCAAGCGACCCTGATCGTTCAGAGTGGCGAGCAGGATGTCGCGGTTGAGGATCTCAACCTCCGGCGGGCAGGAGATATCGCCTGCGGTAACCGAACCGGGGCCACGAGCGTCGAGGCGGAGCACAACCGGCTCCTCGCTCTCGCTGGTAAGCACGATGTCTTTGAGGTTCAAGATGATGTCGGTGACATCTTCCTGAGCACCGGCGATGGTGTCGAACTCGTGGAGTGCATCATCGAACCGCACCGACACAACCGCGGCGCCAGGCACCGACGAAAGCAGCGCACGACGGAGCGAGGTGCCGAGCGTGTGGCCGAAGCCAGGCTCCAGCGGGCCGATGGCGAACTTGCCGCGCTTCGACTCACCATCGTCAATCTGTTCAACTGTGGGTCGCTGAATCACCAGCATGTAACGCTTCCTTATGTCTTGGTGCGTGGCTCGTTCTCAGAACGAACCCCGCCGGCGGGAGGGGTGGGCTGCAGTAAATCGATTGGATCGATTTGAATCGTTCCGACCTAAGAGGCCAGAGATTACTTGGAGTACAGCTCGACGATCAGCTGCTCCCGCAGCGGCACGTCGATCTGCTCACGAACTGGCTCGGCGTAGACCTTGATGGCGAACTCGTTCTCGCCAGCTTCTAGCCATGCCGGAGGGGTCCGGTCGAGTACGTCCTTGTTCCACCGAACAATGGCGTTCTCCCGGGTCTTTTCCCGAATTTCAATAACGTCGCCCTTACGGACACGGTAAGACGGGATCGATACCCGCTTGCCGTTCACGTTGACGTGACCATGGGTCACGAACTGACGGGCCTGCGGCCGAGTCGAAGCCCAGCCGGTGCGGTAGATCACATTGTCGAGCCGGAGCTCGAGCGAGGTGAGCATGTTCTCACCGGTAACGCCGCCCTTGCGGGAAGCCTCTTCATAGACCCGACGGAACTGACGCTCGTTCAGACCGTAAGTGAAACGAGCCTTCTGCTTCTCCTGAAGCTGGAAGAGGTACTCGGTGTTGTTGTTGCCACGGCGACGAGTGCGGCCGTGGATCCCTGGAGGATACGGGCGCTTCTCGAGAGCCTGGGTTTCGCCTCGGGTACCAAAGATGTTGGTGCCGAGACGGCGAGAAATTCGAGCGCGGGGGCCGGTGTAACGTGACATATCAGACCCTCCGACGCTTCGGCGGACGGCAACCGTTGTGCGGGACCGGCGTGACATCTTTGATGCCGGTCACTTCGATGCCTGCGTTCTGGATGGAACGGATGGCGGTCTCTCGGCCGGAGCCCGGACCCTTCACCTGCACGTCGACCTTGCGGACACCGTGTTCCATGGCCCGACGGGCTGCAGCCTCGGCTGCCATCTGAGCGGCGAACGGCGTGGACTTACGTGAGCCCTTGAAGCCGACATTGCCAGCCGACGACCATGCGAGGACGTGGCCCTCCTGGTCGGAGATGGCGATGATGGTGTTGTTGAAGCTCGACNNGACTTGATGTGAGCAACGCCGTAAGTGACGTTCTTGCGTTCACGCTTGCGAGGCCGACGGCCTCCTGCACTTGGCTTTGCCATTATTCAGAAACCTTCTTGATCTTGGACAGCCGAATCACTTGGCGACCTTCTTCTTACCTGCGACGGTCTTCTTCGGGCCCTTACGGGTCCGGGCATTGGTTTGGGTGCGCTGGCCACGTACCGGCAGCCCCTTGCGGTGACGGATGCCCTGGTGGCAACCGATCTCCATCTTGCGCTTCACGTCCTGGGAAACTTCACGACGAAGGTCGCCCTCGGTCTTGAGGTTCGAATCGATCCAAGCTCGGATGCGCATGACCTCGTCGTCGGTCAAATCTTTGACTCGAGTGTGACGATCGATGCCAGTGGCATCGGTGATGGTCAGAGCAGTCGAGCGACCGACACCGAAGACATACGTCAACGCGATCTCGGTTCTCTTGTCTCGGGGGATGTCAACGCCGGCTATGCGAGCCATTTCAGCCTTGCCTCTGCTTGTGTCGCGGGTTCTCACAGATGACTCGGATCGTCCGATCGCGACGGATCACCTTGCACTTTTCACACATCGGTTTGACGCTTGGGCGAACCTTCATCGGGAAATCCTGTTTCGTAGTGAGTTTGGAGTGGACTTGCAGCTGAGAAATTTCTCAGCAGAACTTCGGGCGCACCTCATCACGAAACACTCAACATGATGAGCAACCTGCTTCGACATTCATCTCGGCGCCCGGTAGGGCGATCAGTTGGTGCCGCAGAGTGCGCTTGTATTGCGGGAACTTCGGAGGCTCAAAAACGGGTAGCTGGCGAGCCGGATTGTTGGAGCAGCGGACCCGAGGGCCAGCTGCTCCGGATTTTTACTTGTAGCGGTAGGTGATCCGTCCGCGAGTGAGATCGTAAGGAGTTAGCTCGACCTGGACCTTGTCAC
>JBOEHD010000057.1:0-26235 GCA_050633745.1 Acidimicrobiales bacterium | reverse complement strand
CGGCCTCACCGGCCTGAACGAAAGGCTGAACCCCGCCGAAGATCGGCGTCGAACCGAATCGTGAGGTCAAGTGGTTGTTTATGACAACGAACGGCGTGCCGTCGAACTGGAACCCGGCGATGAGTGGATCCCGAGTGCCGGCGAAGGCGTCGGGGTTCGACGCCCCTCGTGCGGCTAGAACCTCGGGAGTCAGTGAAACGAAGTTCACAAGGTCAACCCGGTCGGGGTTATAGATGAAGGCGTTTCGAATATTGCCGCCAGGGACACCACCGCTGGTGTTGTCGCCGGGGGCAACGTCGAAGGCGGCGTATGTCGGTCCGCCTGCATCGGCGATGGCCGCCACCAGAGCGGCCAGCGTCTCGTCTGACGAGGTGGTCCCGTCGTCGACAACGCCGTTGTTGTCCTGGATCTCCTGTAGAGCGACGACGTCCGGCGAGCGCAAGTTGCGGACGATATGGTCGGCCAGCAGGGCCCGCTGGGCGTCATCAGCCGACGTGGCATCCAGGTTGAGCACGTTGTAGCTGGCAACGGTGACCTCGTCACCCCGGGGGATCAACGGGCTGACCTGCACCGACGGCCTTGCATCGCGGAACCCGAAGTTCTCGGTGGCGTTTACTTCATAGTTGCCGAACGAGTAGCCCATGACGCCAACGACGTCGTCGAGGCGGTCGCCTACACCGATGGTCGGATAGTCGTATGGGAACAGATCGCTGTCGAGCTGAATTTGGATCCGCTCGGGGTTCTGGTCACCTCGGTTGTCAGGATCGGGCTGGAGGAAGATACCGCCCCGCTGGGTCCGAGCGTTCGGCGGCTGAATCAGCTGGCCGTGGGTAGACAGAGTGAAGAATTCGGCGTTGCGACCGAACTGACGGATAGCGCCGGTGGCCACTGGCCGGTCGACCAGAACCCTCATGCCTTCCAGCGTCTCGTAGAAATCGATACCGTCGACGTCCGGATTCATTACCGCATCGTCGACACGCAGATCGGTCGGCAGCTCATCGTCCGAAATCACGATCTCGGTCGGGCTGCGGCGACCGTTTCGACCGAGCTCGATCGGGGCAGGCAGTGGATTGCCACTGCTCTCGACAGCGGCCTCACCGTTGATCACCGTGGTTGAGAGGTCGGCACCAAAGGCCCGCTCGGCCACCGTGCCAACGACGTGCACTTCATCGCCAACAGCGACCGAGGAATCGGAGAGAACAAGAATGCCATCCGAGGTTTGATCGTCACCATCGCCGACTGGATCCTGAACGTAGAAAGATCGGAAATCGACAGCCGTCACGATGCCACCGACCTCGACGGATTCGCCGTCGTAGGGCGACAGGTGGGCGTCACCCTGGACGTCCATGATCGTGAGGCCGTCGTGAGACGTGCCTGACGCTGGCTGCGGTGTCGCCACCAGCATCGCTGCCAGTAGGCCGAGTGCTGCCAGCAGCGCCAACATCACCGTCCGCTCCGGTCGCGGGATCACTACATCGTCGGTCATCGAACCGTCCCCTCCTGATTTTCGTCTCACCTAAGGCGTGAGACCGTCAAAAGTATTGTCCGAAGAGAGGCCTTTGGCAATAGAAGAAGCTGCATGCTGCAACAAATTAGGACCAAGGTCCCTGCGGAATGAGCGAGCCGGTCGGAAACCGTGTTCGACACGATGGGCTCGAACGATGGTTGACCCTCCGCAATCAGTTCGAGGGATCTACCAGGTCGACGCTGAGAAAGCCGAAGTCTTCACCTCTGGGTTCTACCACCACTTGAACCTCCTGGCCGAGCGTCGCTCCACCCGGTTCGACACCGCGCAGGTGACCGACCACCCGCGGTCCTTCTTTGAGCTGGACGACGGCGGAGATGTACGGCACCTCGCCAGCCCAGCCACGATCGACCGTGTAATGGTTGATGACCATCGAGTAGATAGTGCCTTCGCCAGACACCGGAACGAACTGGTAGTTCTTGGAGTGACACTGCGGGCAGTACCAGCGGGGAGGGTGCCGGAACTCCTGGCAGTCGCTGCACTGTTGGAGGTGTAGCAGACCGGTGGACACGCAGGCCTGATGAAACTCAAGGCCCATACCCTCAGGCTTTGGAATGTACTTCTTCGCCGTGGCCATATCGATGCCTCCTACGCCCTGGCCAGCACGGCCAGGCTTCCGTCGCCCATGTCGCCGTACCCGGTCACCACGCCTAGCTCGGCGCCGGGAACCTGGGCTCGACCGGCGTCGTGGCGAAGTTGGCGGGTGGCTTCGATTATGTGGTTCATGCCCCAGCAATGACCCTGCGAGAGCAGTCCGCCGTGGGTGTTCATCGGGTATTTGCCCCCGAGTGAGATGTTGCCGTTGGCCACGAACTCACCGGCCGCCCCCTTCTCACACATGCCGATGGCCTCGAGCTCCATCAGCACCACGTAGGTGAAGCAGTCGTAGATCTGGAGGAAGTCGACGTCGTGTGGCTTCACCCCGGCCATGGAGAAGGCCCGCGGGGCGGCGTAGTCGAGGCCGAGCTTCAGGATGTCCGGCCGGTTGGTGATCTCGTCAGCGGGATAGGGGTGACCTTCCGCCCCACCCAGCCACAGAACCGGATGATGTTTCAGATCCTTGGCTCGCTCGGCCGAAGTGAGGACGATGGCGTTTGCGCAGTCGGTCTCGAGACAGCAGTCGAGTTTGCGCATCGGCTCGGTGATCATGTCCGAGGCCATGTAGTCGTCCATGGTCATCTCCCGACCGCCCATCAGAGCTTTGTCGTTGAGATGAGCGTGCTGGCGGCAGGTCAGCGCCACCTGGGCCGCGTCCTCCGGGGTGATGCCGTAGGTGTCGACGTAACGCTGGATGTACATCGAATACCACTGCACCGCCGAGTACACGCCGTATGGCGCGTAGTAGTTGCGGGCGATGTCGATGAACGGCATGGGGTCCATCTTGCGCTTACTTGGCGCTTGGCCGGGGCGAGGGCGAAACGCCGAATAGCCGTTCCAGCCGACGGTGACCAGCACGTTCTCAGCGATCCCGGCAGAGATGGCCATCACCGCAGACTGGAGAGCGGCCACGGGGCTCGCTCCTCCCATGTGAACGGTCACTGCGTAGCGGAGCTCGGGGATACCCATGTTGGCGGCGATCTCTTCCGCTGGGATGATGCCGGGCGGCGGTATCAACCCGTCGATGTCGGAGGGTTTGAGACCGGCGTCGGCCACGGCCCGCATGCATGTGTCGAGGATCAACTCCGGAATGCTGTCCTCAGCACCCCTCACATACTCGGTCTCAGCCACTCCGACGATTGCTGCCGTGCCTGAAATATTCATGCCGCTTATGCCCTAATACATTCAGTACATCCCATCTCGCGCACCCTAGACGGTCGACTGCATGCGCATCAACCGGACCAATCGGCGTCTCGTTTATCGGCGAATGCTCGGCCGCCCTCTTTGCGGTCCTCGGAGTTCATCACCCGGGTCTGGACGATGTTGGTGACCTGGTCGAGCGGGTCGTAGTCGAGAGCCGAGCCTCGCACCATCGACTCCTTCATTCCCTGCACCGCCGTCGGACTGAGAGCGCAGAGCCGTTCGGCCATACGCTCGGCCTCGGCCATCAGGTCATCAGCAGGGACGACACGGTTCACCATGCCAACCTCATAAGCCCGCTGGGCCCCGACACGCTCGGCAAGAAGCAGCAGTTCGGAGGCGATGGCCCACGGCATGATCTTCGGGAACCACGCCGACGGAATCGTGGCGATACCCCACTGCGGCTCGGGCAACCAGAAGGTTACGTCGTCCGCTGCGATGCGAAGGTCGGCGTCCATGGCGATCCACATGCCGTAGCCGACGACGTGGCTGTGCATGGCGGCGATGATCGGCTTGTAGACCTTGCGGGTCCGGGTGATGTCTGGGAAATCACCGGTGTAAACGTAGGTCTCCGTCGGCGCCCCACTCGACAGGTCGGCCCCGGCGCTGAAGCACCGACCGTTCCCCGAAAGGATGGCCACCCGTAGTTCGGGATCGTCTCGGAAGTCCTCCCAGACCATGCCCAACTCGTCGTGCATCACCTGGTTCATTGCGTTGAGCTTCTCAGGCCGATTCAGCCTGACGTGGGCGACCATTCCCCGCTTCTCATATTCGACAACTGTCAGTTCCATGAAGCCGGTCTACCACAAAGTCGGGCACGGCGGAGTTGTCAAAGTTTCTGTGCAGCCCCAGCCGGCGGCCCTTTTCGACTTGCTTTAGCTGCGTACATTCTGACGTCGGCCTGCCGCAATGCCTCTGCCGGCGAACAGGTCGGGTCATCGAGAATGTGAGCGCCGATCGATGCGCCAACTGCAACATTGCCAGCCGGGGTCGCGACGGGCTGTTCGATGAGGCCCTCTAGCTCCACTTGAAGCTCGTCGGGCTGGGAGTCGACAACCACCAACACAAACTCGTCGCCTCCCAAGCGGGCCACAATCGTCCGCTCGGATGTTGCTGCCTTCAGCCGGGCTGCGACCTCGACCAGGACAGCGTCGCCCGCTTCGTGTCCGTAGGTGTCGTTCACCGCCTTGAAGCCATCGAGGTCGATCATCATGACCGTTCGCGCCCGGCGACCGGTGCCGACCTGGGTAAGCGCCGACTCCAACGCGGCGAGCAAACCGGCGCGGTTGAGTACGCCGGTTAGCGCGTCATGGGTGGCATCGTGTTGGAGCTGACGGCGGGCACGACTCAATTCGAAGTGACGGGCAGAGGCAGCAAGCGCAGTGGCGGTTGTGGCACAGAGCATCGTGAACGCCTCGTCGCGAGGCGGCGACAAGTCTCCATCGTCGACTCTTGCCCGCAGCACGGTCGCATGCGAGGAGTCAATCTCGAGCACCCCGACCAGGTCGTCACCTGCAACGCCGTTAAGGCCGTTAAGCACACTGCCTTCGGCGGCGCTGCCGATCTGCGACAACTCCTCGGTGGAAAGAGCAGGGAGGGATATCCCCGTCGGTTCGCTCTGGAGCGGATGCCAGTCAGCCGTGGTGAGATCAACGGTGCCAACTTCGGCGCCTTGATAGCCGAGTTCGATCGTGGCCTGGGTCGCGATCAGACATAGCTGACCCTTGTCCAAGATCGTCAGATCGTTTCCGGCCACCGCCAGCACCGCGAGGAATCTCGACCTTCGCTGCGCCTCATGCCGCTGGTCGGCGACGTCGACTAATTCCTCGGTCAACTGGTCGGCGATGTGTCCGGCCGGTATTCCGAGGCCTAAGCCGATCGAGAGCATTCCGGCGAGGTCGATGATCGACTCCAGCCCATCGCCTGGCGACCAGCCGATGATCATCCAGCCGACAAGGGTGGTTGTGATTGCCAGCCAGGCGCTCGCCGCGCCAACCAGGCCGTACCGCATCGCCCCTTCCAAGACCGGAAGGCCGACAATCACCCAAACAAACGTGCCAGGCCGAGGGTCAAAGTAGAGCAAGGCACCGGTTGTCACAATGACATCGATGGCAAGTTGAATGAGTACGAGCCGCTCGACCGAAACCCCGGGTGTGCTCATTCGTTTCGAAGCAAGGTTCGCTTCGATAAGGAGTAGCCCGAACGCGATCACCAACATCACACCGGCGATCGTGAACGAATTCGCACCGCGCTGAAAAACCCCGGCTGCGACAAGGAACAACAGCCCGACGAGCCGTAATCTTCGCAACGAGACCTCAAGCGCTTCGAGGGGACGTAGCCGCGATCGTCGGCTCACCGGGCGGAGCTCCGACCCCGTTGCAGGCGAGCGATCAGTTCGGGTGGAAAGAGCGCCTCCGAAGCTTCTAGTGAGGCACCAAGGGTCAGGGCCGTCAACGGGCCGGGCGCCCGGTCGTCTGCGGAGATCTCATCAGGGTCATCAGGGCCGAACCCCAGCCCGGGTAGGGCGATGCATAATGCCGCTATTGCCAGCAGCAGGAGCCAAAGGTAGTCGCCGCCGTAGATCCACAGCAGTGGGTAGCCCATGATTGGAATGAGGAAGGTGCCGACACCATCGACGGCATCAAACGGCACTAGACCACTGTCGTGATCAGCGTTGGCATCACCCCGCGTCACGTACGCCTCTAGTTCGAGGTCGGCAGAGACGATTCGGTGCAGAATCGACGCCGCTCCATCATCGGAGTCGTACCTGATCACGGTGTCAACCGGAAGCGGCGGCTCACTCGCGGGCCGCAATACTACGATGTCACCCCGCTCGATCGAAGGCCCCATCGAGCCACTGATAACTGCGGTTGAATGCCACCCCGGCACGACGGTCGGAGCGACGACCCAGGCAAGAAGTAACAAGACGGTGGTGACGCTGAAGGTCGATGCCTCCCGGAAACCCGAGAAAGCCGCGGCCGCGATCGAACCCGGCCGGTCCGTTGGCATTTCGGCCTTCGGTTCAACCAGCGCGTCGACCCGTGACCGCAACGATGCCTGCGGTGGCGCTGCGTTATCCACCAAGAGCCCGCCGGGCACCGGTCAGCTCCGTGCTTCCCAGCTGAACCCGAACGTAGTGTTAAGACCTTGCGCAGCGTTGTTGTCCTGCAGGGTGAGAGTGAAACGGAACGTACGAGCCTGCCCCGCGCCGGTTGGCAACCAACCCGTCCCGAGCGCCGATGCGTATGCCTGGTGCGTCGTCGCAAAGCTCTGGAGTGTCGAGCCGGTGGACAGGGTCACGGACGGCGTGAAGCCGGTGCAATCGCTGTAAGTACCGCCGGTCCCGACCTCGACCACCAGATCCAGATACTGGTCGAGCCCTGTCCCGGTGATAGCGGCACTCCGGTACAGCTGGACCGCGGAGCCGGGCGTCAGGTCGCCGTTGTACGTGACGACGATGCAGTGGCTCACACTGTCGGTTGGGGCCATACCTGAAACGTTGAACAACACAGCGCCGGTGTCATCGTCGACAAGAGTTACCGTTCCAGCCGACACCGAGTTTGCCGTATTGTCTGTCGTATCGGAGAACGCGCCGCGAGAAGTACTGACGACGAGAAAGGTCACGAACAGCGACGAGAAGGCAAAGGCCGACACTCGGGCAAGTCGCCGGGCTGACTTGTTGTACTGCGGCGCCATCGAGGCCCTCCTAATTTGGATGAACTAGTACTCGATCGGACGAATCGGCCCGGTCCTTAGCTCATCGCCTGTCCAGCTCTGTCGATAGGCAGTAGTGGCTCCCTCTCGTCGCTCCTTGTCGATCGGACTTGCGATCGCCGCAGCCGTAGCGGCGACGGTTGCGGCCTTCGCCATCTCGGCCAGCACGGCTGCGTTTATAGGTACATCCGATAGTGACGCCACCGCAGCAGCCGGGGCGCTCGAAGGGGCAAACGCTCCGGCCTCGGGAGTTGCCAAGTTCGCCGCTGAGCCATCGGCGACATCGACGTGTTCGCTCAGCTGGTCTGCACTCTCGGGCGGCACGGCGGTAGCCGACCGGTTCGAGCTACTGACCGAGCCAGCAGGGACAACTCTGACCACGACCGCACCAGGAACCGTCGGCGCAGGCGGCTACGTCGATTCGGGCAGGCCTGCTGTCTCTTCCTACCGCCTAAGAACCAGAGCAGAATCAAACTGGGTCGCCGACGATGATGAGTCGGCGACTGCCACCTGCGTCGCCACCGGCCAGTTGGCGGTCGCTGGAGGTGACACCGCCACGTGCGGCATCCGCTCCGACCGTGGCCTGTGGTGTTGGGGACTCGGCATCGATCTGGCAACCGGCGAGGACTCCTCCTTCACCACAACACAACCGGTTCAGGAGGGGGCGTCAACCGCTTGGCGTCAGGTGGCGGTTGGCATTGGCCATTCCTGCGCTATCCGCACCGACAACACGCTGTGGTGTTGGGGATACAACTGGGTCGGCCAGCTGGGTCTTGGCGACACGACGAGTAGGTCAGACCCGACCCAGGTCGGATCGGCCACCGACTGGGAGATGGTCAACACCGTTGGAGAGGCGACATGCGGGATCCGCTCCGGAGGAACGATGTGGTGCTGGGGCTGGAACGCCTTCGGACAGGTGGGCGATGGGACGTACAGCAATCGCACGTCACCGGTGCAGATCGCCAGCGGCACAGCATGGCGTTCGGTAACGGGCGGCCGCTCACACGCCTGCGCCGTCACCACTGATGGGGCCCTCTGGTGCTGGGGGGCCAACTGGATGGCCCAACTCGGCGATGGCACCTGGACGAGCAGCCCCTCACCGGTCCAGGTCGGAACCGAGACCGATTGGTCAACCAGCATCGGGGTCGGCGAGAACCACACCTGCGCCATTCGAGCCAACAGCGAGTTGTGGTGCTGGGGAAGCAACTCCTATGGCGAGGGCGGGCACGGCGGCGGCGACTCGCCGGTCCCGGTGAAGGTCGGCGAAGACGAGTGGGCTCAGGTCGCAGCAGGGCGTTACTTCACCTGCGCAACCAAGATCGACCGGTCGCTCTGGTGTGCCGGCGACAACAGCGACGGTCGAACAGGCCAGGGTACGAGTTCAGGCTCAACCACGAGCTTCACCCAGGTCGGGTCGGAGACAACGTGGGCTGAGCTGACCACCGGCTACCGCCATGGCTGCGCTATCAGAACCGACAGTTCGATGTGGTGTTGGGGTGCAGGCAGCGTCGGCCAGACCGGTCAGGGCAGCACGGCCTGGCAATCCATGGTCACGGTCGGCAGCGACACCGATTGGGTTCAGGTGGTCCCCGGCCACCGCAACACCTGCGCCATCAAGGCCAGCGGAACGCTCTGGTGCTGGGGGTGGAATGAATACGGCCAACTCGGCCTCGGTAGTTTCAATGACGATATCTCGGCCCCAACCCAAATATCAGCGGGAACAACCTGGCTCGACGTGAGCCTCGGCGAGTATCACACCTGCGGCGTGCGAACCGACCGCACGCTGTGGTGTTGGGGTGCCAATTGGGGCGGCTTCCTTGGAGACGGCACCTACAACACGAGCTGGTCACCGGTTCAGATTGGGGCTGTGACCTCCTGGGACAACGTCGAGGTTGGCAGGGAACACACCTGCGCGACCCAGACGAACGGCACGCTCTGGTGTTGGGGAAATAACAACAACGGGCAATTGGGCGATGGCACAACCAGTACTCGCACCTCCCCGGTTCAGGTTGGGTCTGCCACCGACTGGGTGGAGCCCTCCGCTGGCTTCCGCCACAGCTGCGCTACTCGGAGCGACGACTCGCTTTACTGCTGGGGCGCGAACTGGCTCGGTCAGCTAGGCGACGGAAGCTGGACTCAACAGAACTCGCCTGCGAAGGTTGGCGCCAATAACTGGCGGACGGTATCGAGCGGCCGCGATCACACATGCGCCATCCGTACCGACAACTCGCTGTACTGCTGGGGAGGAAACGACAACGGAGCCCTCGGCGACGGTACGACAAACGCAGCGGACAGCCCTGTGCAGGTCGGTTCGGCAACGAACTGGGATGTGGTCGACACCGGAAACCGCTACACATGCGCTCGCCGGACCACCGATGCCGCGTATTGCTGGGGAACAAACACATCCGGACAGTTCGGTAGCGGCTCCCTTTCGGTGACCAACACCAGCCCGGCGTTACTGCATTCGTCGGTCACCAGCCTCGGCGTATCGATGGGGCGAGCCCATCTGTGTCTGTTGACGACGTCTGGCAGCCTGAGGTGCGCAGGCGCAAACGACTGGGGCCAGCTCGGTTATGCGGAAAACAACTCAGTGCCAACCGCTGTCAGCGGTGGACATCTCTGGTCGCCGTAGCTGACGGCCTAGAGGGTGAGCGTCACCGTGGCCGGTGAAGACTGGCGACTTGTGTCGCCTCAGGCCAGAGAGAACGGCGGATAACGATCGGTGGTCAGAAGGAAGGCGTAGGCGTTGACTCGCAGCTCCCACCTAAGCACACCCTCCACAAAGTCGAAGATCGCTCTGGGGTAGCGACCCGTGAAGAGCACGACGAACCACGCAACGATCACCGCGACGATCGTGGCGACCGCCAGCAGGACGAGAACGATGATGTGTGGGATGGCGAGCAGCCACTTCACCAGCGGCAACCACCGGTTGAGATCTCGCGGCACATCTGGATAGTCGACGTGCAAATGCACATCCTGCTCTTCATCACTCGACGGATAGCGGTCCGACATGAGGGCCGCATATGAGGTGACCCTGGCTGTGAGGCGGGTCAACTCAAGGTTGAAGTCAAACAACCATCTCGGGTACTTCTGGCGGAAAACGATCATGAGCAGAACAGGTATCGCCAGCACCTCGCCGATGACGGCGAGCAGGATCGCCACCGGAATCACATACAACATCCGTAACCCCGATGACAGGCGATCGAGATCTCGGTCCGGATATTCGACAGACAGTCTCGCTGGGTACGGTTCAACGCTCTGAGCAACCACGACTTGCCCTCCTTTGTCCTCAATCATCGTTGTCGAGCACGCGACAATCAGACAGAGGCCAAAGTCCGTATCGCAGTCACCCAGAAGCAACGATCCCCGCTACGCACATGATGGCGCGCCGGTGATGTCTTTCTCCCTTATGGTTAGACCGCAGTTGGTTGCGGGACCCACGGACCGACACCACTAATCCGATCCACACTGACTCGGATTGTGACCGCCGATGGCGAATCACGAAGGCTCAGCGGATGGCTCGACAGCCCGGTGTACTTGCGACACAGCTCGTCGACGACAACCGATGACATCGTCGGTTCTAGCGAGGCCGATCCTCGAATGAGTAGGTGCCGTTGGAACCCTCGTTCGTTGCGCTCGGTGTCTTCAATCGACAAAATGATGGCCGAGTCGCGGGCAAGATTAGTCGCCTTGCGACTCTTGGCATCGGTGCCAAAGATGATTTCGTCACCCTGGACCAATACCCAAACGACTGAAACCTGGGGCGTTCCATCTGGGTTCTGCGTCCAGACATGGGCGACTGCATCCGTTCCTAACAACGCTTGCGCTGCGGCTGGAATCTCTGCCATGTCGAACCTCCCAGTGGTATCGACGTTAGCTCTATCAACTATCGGCGGCAAGCAGTTGGGTCAGGTAAACACACAAGGGACGGTCCCGGCGGCTAACGCGTAGCCGCCGGGACGGGTAGTTAGTGCACTAACTCAACACATCAATCCCTCCAGGGGCCTTAGCCCTGCACGGGACCGAGGTCGCCTCGAATTTCGCCGCCGCCGTTCGCAGCGGTATGCACGTTCACGTAAGCCTCTCCGGCCTGAATGGCTTGTGCCACATCGGCCAGAGTCTCCCACCCACAGCTGTTATCTGGTCGAGGTTCGGTAGCGCTAGCGTTCACCACCGCGCCATTTGCCCTAGTGAATGAACCGGAGAAGAAGGCGAGGCCAACCCCACCATTCTCACCGGGCGCTGCGCAGTGGATGTGAGCGGCCTTGATTTCGCCGGTGTTGTTTCGAACCGTGAGCCTGATTCGAAGCCGGTTCTCATTCATCGACAGACGGACCTGGCCCGTCATCTCAGTCTCGACTGGCGGGGCCTCTTGATCGCCGGCAAGGGCCGCGCTCGTGCGGATACTGAACCGTGATGCCGACAGGTCGCCTCGAATTTCGCCGCCCCCGTGAGCAGCGGTGTGAACATTCACATAGGCCTCGCCGGCCTGAATGGCCTGCGCCACATCGGCCAGGCCATCCCAACCGCAGCTGTTATCTGGCGACGGAGTTGGACTGGCAGCGGTCGCCACAACGCCGTTGGCCTTTGTAAACGGTTTCACCTCTAGGTTCACGCCGACCGGACCATTGCTTCCTGGAGCCGCGCAGTGAATGTGAGCGGCTTTAACCTCACCACTGTTGTTTCGCACCGTCAGCCGCAATCGCAGCCTGTTGGCGTTGATCGACAGACGAGCCCTGCCGGTCATCTCGGTCTCGACCGGCGTAGCCTCTTGGTCTCCGGAAAGGGCCACGTCAGCCTGCACAACAAATTGCACATCGGCGGAAGCGACGTCTGGCAACACCGCCAATCCGACCATGGCTAGAACTGTTGACAGAATCACTGCAATTATTCGTCTCACTAAAACCCCTCGATTAATGAATTGTGCCTCGGAAAGTCACCGAAACTACAGTCTTTTAGTAACCGGCTACATACTTATGCAAATCGGGCAACAATGCGAGACGCACTTGCATGATTACGTAGGTCGAATTACCTGACGCCGCCGCCAACCAGCCCAGGATCGAGGCCTGCCTCAAGACTCTGAGCAGCGAACTAACGCACGAGTTCCCGTGTAGGACGTACTTTTAGAATGACCCGCTCAGACTGAACCTCAGGCGAGTAGTCGGCACCGGTATAGCGCTGGGCCAGCACGTCAATGTGGTCCCTGGCTTCCTGACCGCCAACGGTTTCGGTGACCTCACCACGAACCTCGACATACGAGTATGGATTCTCGGCATCCCAGATCATGACGCTCACCCGAGGGTCGGCCTCGGTGTTTGAGAACTTGGCTCGGTGAATCTCAGTGTTGATAAGCAGGTGCTCATCGTCACAGCCGATCCACATCACCTGGGTCTGCGGCTGACCGCCGGGAAATAGAGTAGTGAGGGCAGCGAAGTTCTTGCCTTCGCATAGTGACTTTGTTCTTTCGCTCAGCATCATGGCTCCTTGGGTTGTTGAAGATTCGGAGTGTTGGGGTTCGGCATGTCGAATCCGGTATGTGGGGTCACAGTATCTCGGGCCTTTGAGGGCCAGTCGAACATGACCGGTTGAGGCCAGTCGATCTAGCGTGTCCCAATGGCAGCTCTCGAATTCCATTCGCTTACCGAAATCGCCAAACGAGCCCGGACCCAGCTACCGAAGGGATCCTGGGACTACCTCATAGGTGGGAGCGAAACCGAGACGACGCTACGCCGAAACCGGCTGGCGATTGACCAGCTCGGCTTCAAGCCTCGGGTACTGCGGGATGTTTCCACGATCGATCTAACCTCGACGTTCCTCGGTCAGAGCTCGCGCATCCCGGTGTTCGTCGCCCCAGTCGGCCAGCTCAACCATTTCACGCCAGGCGCTGCGGCCGACGTTGCCAAGGCCTGCGCCGAGTTCGGCGTTCCCCAATTCCTCAGCTCGGCCTCTCCCCCGGCCTTGGAAGAGGTGGCTGCGTCATCCCCCGACCTGCATGCCATCTTCCAGCTCTACGTAACCGGTGGCCCCGACTTCGTCGACGAGTACATCAACCGAGTCGAAGCTGCCGGCTACCGCGGCTTCTGCCTCACGGTCGACACCGCCTGGTATTCAAGGCGAGAGCGCGACGTCCTGAATCGATGGGGTATTCGTTGGGCAACGGCCGGGTTCGGTGCTGGCTCGGCTGCGCTGGCCTCGCTCAGCTGGGCCGACGTCGAGCGAGCAAGGGCCAAGACAACGCTGCCGCTAATACTCAAGGGCATCGCCACCGCCGAAGATGCTCGGCTGGCCGTCGAGCACGGCGTTGACGTCGTCTATGTATCGAACCACGGCGGCCGCCAGCTCGACCACGGGCGAGGAAGCCTGGAGGTGTTGCCTGAAATCGTGGCCGAGGTCGGCGAGGACGCAACGGTGGTGGTCGATGGCTCCTTCGCCCGAGGCACTGACATTCTCAAGGCCATCGCCCTCGGCGCCTCCGCAGTTGGTCTTGGCCGGGTGGCCTGCATGGGCCTGGCTGCCGGTGGGTCTGAAGGCCTGGTGAGAGTGCTCGAACTTATCGAAGACGAGATGCGTCGCTCGGCCGGGCTACTCGGCGTGACCTCACTGGCCGAACTCGACCCAGCATGCGTCGTGCCGGCACCGGCCGTCTCTTCACCCAACGCGCTCAGCGCCTTCCCCCTCATCGAACAGGGCTACTAGCGAAGCATCCCCCGGCAGACCAGCACAGTGGTCACCCCACGTCGGGGGCCATACCTCGGACGACAAAATCGGCCTGCTCTTCGAGGGCTCGGACCGTTGCCAGCAGATCCTCGTCGGCGAAGCCATTGTCGCGGTAGCCGGTTAGTAGCGACTCGGTGCGTTCACCCATCGGGACGGGCACGCCCAACTCTCGGGCAAGGTCGGTGGCCAAGCCGATGTCTTTGCAGCCGAGGGTGGTGGTGAACGAAGGCGCCAAACGGTCGCGAAGGATTGCCCTGGTGCCAGAGTCCCACACGTAGCTGGCGCCGCTGCTGGCCTGGACGACCTCACGAAGAACGGCGGGGTCGACACCGGCCCGAGCACCGAGCAGCAGCGCCTCGGTCACCCCCATCATGTTGATGAAGGCCAGCATGTTGTTGACGACCTTGACCACGTTCCCCGCACCGACGTCCCCACAGCGGACCACCTTGGCGGCGAAGGTCTGCAACACCGGTTCGTAGGTCTGGAACACATCATCGGGACCGCCGACCATGACCGCCAGCGTTCCCTTCCGGGCCCCATAGACCCCGCCCGAAACCGGAGCGTCGAGAAAGGCGATCCCCCGCTCCGACCCCTGAGCGGCCAACTCCCTGCTTACGGTGGGCGAGCTTGTCGTCAGGTCGATGATGGCGGTGCCAGAACCAAGCGTGGCGAAAAGGCCGTCGTCGCCGGTCACCACATCTTCAACATCGCTCGGTCTCGGAAGCGAAAGCAAGACCATCTCGGCCCCATCCGCCGCCTCGGCCACCGACCCGGCCCGACGTCCGCCAGCACCGACCAGTGGATCGACGAGCTCGGCCTGAAGGTCAAAAACCCCGACGTCATGGCCGGCTCCGATCACGTGCCCGGCCATCGGGCCGCCCATGTTTCCGACACCGATAAATCCGATACGCATGCTTGATCCCCCTTGGCTCAGCTACGACCGATCCTAAACGGCGTTGCGCCGCTGGGCCTCTTCGACGCCCTCAAGTAGCGCCAAGGCCTAGAGATCGGTAAGTCTCTTTACACAGAGCCAACTCCCGTAGAGAGCAGCAACTATGGCAGCGACCAGCGACCCCGAGAAGACCCGTGTCTCCAACGTTGAGGCAGGCGCCAGATGAGTAAACCTCGAGCACTCGTCATCGGCGGGACCGGCCCGACCGGACCGGGCGTGGTCAACGGACTGATCGAGCGGGGGTATGAGACCACCATCCTCCACACCGGACGTCATGAGGTCGACTCGATCCCACCGTCGGTGGAGCACATCCACACCAACCCGTTCCGGATCGATGAACTGGCCGCCGCCGTCGGTTCGAGAACCTTCGACGTGGTCTACGCCATGTACGGGCGTCTGCGGGATGTCGCTCCCTACTTCGTCGGACGGACCGGGCAGTTCATCGCCGTCGGCGGTGTGCCCGTCTATAAAGGGTTCGCCCGACCTCGGTTGAATAAGCCGAAGGGCATGCTGGTGCCGGTCCGCGAAAACGCTGATCGAGCCGTCGGCGACGAGAATGCAAAGGTGGCCAAGATCGCAGCCACTGAAGACATCCTGTTCGAGCACCATCCCGATGCAACGCTGTTCCGCTATCCGCTGATCTACGGACCGGGACAGATCAACCCCCGTGAGTGGCTAATCGTGCGCCGCATCATCGACGGTCGTCGGCGTGTCATCGTGGCCGACGGCGGGCTCACTCTGCGAACGACGGCCTATGGACCCAACGCAGGCCACGCCCTGGCTCTGACCGTCGACCACCCGGAGATTGCGGCAGGCAAGGTGTACAACATCAGCGACGAGCATGTCCTGACCGCGGCCCAGACCATCGAGGTGATCGCCGAAGCGCTCGATGCCGAAATGGAGATCGTGAGCCTTCCCGAGGAGCTGGCCACACCTGCCCGGCCGTTTCTGGGCAGCGACTCAACGCTCCACCAGTTCACCGGCGCCGATTCGCTGATCTACGACCTCGGCTACCGAGATCTTGTGCCAGCTCGCCAGGCCCTAGCTGACACCGCCCGATACCTGCGAGCTGAGCCGATCGAGCGTGGCAGCGTCACCGAGATGCGCCTGCAAGACCCGTTCGATTACGAGGCAGAAGACGCGCTGATCGACCTCTACCGAACATCGATCGCCGCCACCTCCGAGCTAGCCGCTGCTTACGATCCCGAGTACGCCGATCGTTACGCTCCCGGGTCCGACGACTGGCGCCTCGTGGAACCTCGGAGTTAAAGGCACCAATACGAGGAAATCGGCCTCGGCAGCTGGTCTCGATCCTGTGGCAGCTCGATGGCGGTGATCTGACAGCCGAATGAGGCTGGCGGTAGCGTCAGCGGTAGCGCCTTTGAGCCAAAAACAGGGGGACCACCATGGCCTACGCAGAAGGAAGAACATTCCTCGATGCCGACAGTCACATCATGGAACTGCCGGACTTTCTCCGGGACAACGCCGATCCCGGTATTCGGGAGCGGATCCCTCGGCTGGCGTTGTCGAGCGGCGGCAAACTGTCCGACGCCTTAGAACAGATGGGCGAACGGCGGGCCCATATGCCGGAGACCGTCGAGGAGCTACTCAAACTGGGCGATGGCTTGATCTCGGGGCCAAAGGGATACCAGGCCCTCGGCGCCTTTAACCGCGATGAGCGGTCCCAGGCCCTCGACCTTCTCGGGTTCGACCGACAGTGGGTGTTCGCCACGTTCAGCACTGCCGAGATTTTCCACCGGTTGACCGCGGCCGGGGATCACGAAGTCGTTGCAGGAGCGCTGGCCGCCCACAACCGCGGCATGGCCGACTTCTGCGCGGCCGATGACCGTCTCCTCGGGGTTGGAGCCGCCACCCTCGATGATCCCGAGGGCGCGATTTCTGCCCTGGAGCAGGTCATCGCCCTTGGGTTGGACGCGGTGTGGATCCCTCACCGGCCTGCCAACGGCCGTTCTCCTGGCCACGACGACAACGACCGTTTCTGGGCGATGGCCGCCGAGGCTGGCATCACCGTGGTCATTCACGTCGGCGGGGACCCGTTGCAACTCCATCCAGATTGGATGAACACCGGGCGAGACGTGCCGACCGACTGGCTTGGCGGAGGCGAGAACGTCAGAGGTAAGGACATGATCGCGCTGCACCAGGCGGCCGAGACCTTCATCGGTGTACTAGTGCTCGACGGTGTGCTCGAACGCCATCCCACCCTCCGTCTCGGTGTGGTTGAACTTGGAGCCGGCTGGGTCCCTTCCATGCTTCGCCGACTTGATTTGATAACCGACATCTGGAGACGGTCAGAGCCAGAGCTAGCCGCCATCAATCGGAAACCGTCGGAACAGATCTCGGCCCAGATCGGCTTCACCCCATACCCATTCGAAGACGTTGGGGCCATGATCGCAGAGTCAAACGCCGACCTCTACCTCTTCTCAAGCGACTATCCGCACATAGAGGGTGGCCGTAATCCACTTGGCCGTTTCAGTCAGTCGTTGGCCGGTTACGGCGAGGATGTGCTCGAGAAGTTCTACCGATCAAACATGGCCCGCCTCATCGGGACCGCTGGCTGACTCCTAGCGGCGACCGCGGATAAGCACACCCGGCCTTGCGCCGGTGAATTTGCCGTCTTCACGAACCACCTCGCCTGACACGACGGTTGCCCGGTAGCCGCGAGACTGCTGCACGAGCCGAGGGGCGTCTGCCGGAAGGTCATGGACCATCTTCGGTGGGTCGAGATCGAGATGTTCGAAGTCGATCACGTTGATGTCACCCTTCTTACCTACCTCAATCGTTCCGCGATCGCTGAGGCCGTAGAGGGCGGCGGTATCGGCTGTCTGGAGTTTGACCGCTTCCTCAACCGAGAGCCGAGGACCTTTTGTACGGTCACGAGCCCAGTAGCTGAGCATGTAGGTCGGCGTTGACGCATCACAGATGAGTCTGCAGTGGCCCCGCCGTCCGAGAGGCTGAGGAACGCTCCGTGATGTTGTAGCCGTTCGTATGTCGGGTCGAGGGAGTGTTCGGCGTAGTCGGTCAGCGGAAAGAACAGGAAGCCGGTGCCACCGTCGGCTACGAGTTGATCGTACGCGAACTCGTAGGGGGACATGCCCTGGCGCTCGGCCCTGGCCGCCACGCTGTCGGCGGGATCCGGCTCGTAGTCCGGCTCGTCACCCAGGGGATACATCTTGTGGAAACCGTGGACGATGTCCCGCATGAACCGTCCGCTGAAGGTTGATTCCTCGGCCAAAATCGCTGCCTTGGTTTCTGGTTTTCTAAGCTCTGCAGCAAAGGCGGCCAGCGGAAGGTCGGCCAGGCGTTGGTATGTGGGGTGGCCTTGGAACGGATTCAGGGAGGTCTGGAGTCCCAGCAGCAGACCAGCCGGCCGGCCTGCGATTTGAGCCACCACCCGACCGTTGCCTTCCATCGGAGCGGAGGACTCCTCCAACAGGTCGCGCCACTGATCCGGATGTCGGTCGGCTTGGACGAGGGCATAGGTAACGGTCAGGCCGTGGTCTTCCGCCAGTAACCGCATCCAATCGATGTCGGAACCGAAGTTGCCTTCCAGCCCGCCGAGGCCGATATCGGACGCCACCTCAACCACGCCACCGCCTGCCTGGGCAACGGCTTGACCTAGCGCCACGATCTCATCAGCTCCGGCAAAGGTACCGGGCACCGGCTCACCGTCGAGGGCCCGGTGAAGCATTGTGCGCGACGTTGTGAAACCGAGCGCACCAGCATCTACACCTTCTTTCACGATGGCGGCCATAGCCACGATGTCTTCCGACGTTGGCTCCTCATTCCGAGCCCCTCGGTCTCCCATGACGTATGCCCGTACCGAACCGTGAGGGACCTGGGTGGCGATGTCCATGACCCTCGGGGTTTGTTCCAGGGCATCGAGGTATTCGGGGAAGGTCTCCCATTGCCAGTCGATCCCATCGGCCAGCGCCGCGCCTGGGATGTCTTCGACCCCCTCCATGAGTTGGATCAGCCAGTCGTGTTCATCTGGCCGAGCGGGGGCGAAACCGACACCACAGTTACCCATCACCGTTGTCGTGACGCCGTGGAATGAACTTGGAGTCAGCTCTGGATCCCACGTTGCCTGGCCGTCGTAGTGGGTGTGCACGTCGACAAAGCCCGGAGTGACCAGGAGCCCTGCGGCGTCGATCTCCCGACGGCCAACACCGATATCATCGCCGACAGCGGTAATCACGCCATTATCGATGGCCACGTCGACCGTGCGGGCTGGATTACCCGTTCCGTCAACCACCGTGCCGCCTCGGATCACCAGATCGTGTGTCGTCTCGGTCATGGGCCCATCTCCTTTGCCCGGTGCGTCAAGTTCGGGCTGATCACCCAAGCGTAGGAGAGCTGGTCGGTGGCGTGCCATCTCGGTTCAGAACGAGCGCCCGCGTCAATGGCTTGTGATTTGGAATCGATTCAGAGTTGACGATCGATTAGATCCCCGTCACATACTTGTTTGCGCGGTGCACAAAGGTCGATCGAATGAGCAAGGACACAACCGAAGTGTTGGCCCAGCCGTTCTCGGGGTTGCGTGTGGTGGATCTATCCGACCGTCTGCCCGGAGCGTTTGCGTCTCGTCTTTTCGGCGACCTCGGGGCCGAGGTGATCCAGGTCCGGTCGCCGATCGACCATGCAGAGCGTCGGTCACCTCACGATCTCTCCGACGCCTACGCCAACTGGAACAAGTCGTTGGAATTGTTGGCGCCGGATGATCCGGCTCGTCTCGATCTGATCGCTTCAGCCGACCTGGTCGTCACGACCGATGGCTCGACGCCAGCTGGAGTCTCCGGGGTTCAGCTATCGATCACTCCCCACGGACTCACCGGCCCGCTTGCTGGAGTTGCGGGCAACCAGCTCACGACCAATGCTCGCAGCGGCTGGGCCGCGTGCAACGCTCTGGCTGACGAACCGCCGCTGCAGCTGCCCGGCAACGTGGTTTCCCACATCGCCGGGGTCGCCGGTTTCATCGCAGCCGGCGCCGCACTGTTGCAGGAGACCGGTTTCCGCACTATCGATGTCAGCGAACTCGAAGCGATAGTCCAGACCTGCACACCATGGGCCACCGGCTCCATGTTCAAGGGCGAGTACGGCCCGGAAGGTCCGCTCGGCCGCAGGCCTCGAGGCCGCAAGGGTCCGCTGTTTAAGACCTCCGATGGCACCATCGCCGTTTCGTTCGGAGATTGGAAGAACTGGACAGCTGCCATGGCCCTGTTCGGACTCGACGACATTGGCGCCGACCCCAATTTGATCCCAGACTTCGGACGCCATCAGCAGGATCTGCTCTCCGTCGCTAACGCCGCGGCTGGCAGCATCTCCGAGCTGGAGCGATGGCCGCTGTTCCATCGGCTCGGTGAGCTGCGCTGCACCAGTGGCTGCATGCTTTCGATGGAAGACCTTCTGACCGACGCCCAGCTGAACGAAAGAGGCTTCATCGTCAAGACCGAAGTCGACGGCAAGACCGTACGGACAGCCGGTCCACCGTGGAGATCTGAGCCGAAGGTTTGGCATCTCTGCAGACCAGCGCCGACCGAACACAGTGAGCCGCCACCGACCCACAGGCGCTCGAAACCCGAGCGATCGGAAACCAAGCGATCCGAACACGATCGCTCGGCCGGTCCGATCAATCCCGAGCTGCCACTAGAAGGTGTGCGGGTGTTGTCGTTCAATCAGGCCTGGTCCGGCACGTTCGGTACCGAGTTGTTGGCCTTCCTCGGCGCCGACGTCGTGCAGCTCGAACTGCTGCACAAGTCCGATGTGTTCCGCAACACCGTCGGTCGAGTATTGCCGATGGTGGAAGATGCAAGCCGTCGGCAGATCCCTCCGAACGTGTCTGGCCTCTACAACTCGGTCAATCTCAACAAGCGAGCCATCGCCCTCAACATGAACGATGAGAGCGGTCGAGAGATCTTCTGGCGCCTTGTCCCCCGCTTCGACATCGTGACCGAGAACTTCGCACCGCACGTTCTACCGCGGTGGGGAATCACGATCGACACTTTGGCCCAGGCCCGACCTGCCGCCATTCTGGCCTCCATTTCCGGTTACGGCTTGGGAGGGCCATACACCTCGTACCCGGCCATCGGCACAACGATCGAACCGATGTCTGGGTTGTCCTCGTTGCTTGGCTACGTCGGCGACAAGGGCATGAACACCGGTGGTCTCATCCCCGACCCGATCGCTGGCTACTTTTTGGCCGCCTCGGTCATCGCCGCTCTGCATCGTCGGCGCCACTCCCCTGAGCCGCAACGCATCGATCTGGCGATGATGGAAGCGGTTGCTGCCACCATCGGCGACGCAATGGCCCAGGTAGACGGGACAGGCCAAACACCGGGACCGTCCGGCAATCGTCATCCCGATGTGGCCCCGCACGGAATCTATCCCACCGCCGACGGCCGCTGGATCGCACTCGCCGCCGAGACCAATGATGCCTGGTCGAGGCTGGTCGAATCGCTGCAGCTCGGCGACGACCCGACCATCGCTCGTTTCGCAACCGCATCGGACCGCAAAGCCAATGAGGAAGAACTCGACGAGTTGATCTCCGTCGCCACGGTCACCAGGGAGTGTGTCGGGCTAGCCGACGAGCTGAGTTCGAAGGGGATCGCTGCCGCCCCGGTTGCTCATCTCACCGATATCTATCTGAACCGCGATCAACACCTGATGCAGCGAGGCTTCCTGCAGGAAGTCGAGCATCCCGAGTCCGGCACCAACCTGCTCCCCGGGCCGCCCTGGCAGTTCGCGGCCGGAGTTCAACCTGCACTGCGCCCAGCGCCCTGCGTCGGTCAGCACAGCCGTGAGGTTTTGACCGCCGAGCTCGGCCTATCCAGCGCCGAATACGATCAGCTCGTTTCTGACGGAGTGACCGGCACGCTCTAGCCTGTACCCAGTCTCTCGAGGGCGCTCAGGACCTTTGTCAAAAATTGACCAGCGCTGGTCCGGTTACGACCTTCCAACCGGACCACCGGCACCGGACAATGAGTGTGAATGACCGGACCAGCCGGTCATGACCATGGAGGCAAAATGTCATCTCGCTCGGCAAGAATTCCGATCACCCTGTTCCTTGCACTTTCCCTGGCGCTCGTTGGCCTAACCGGCGTAGCCAGCGCACAGTCCGAAGCCCCAGCCAGGGCAGACCTGTACGGCATGGACTACACCATGCAGAACTACCTGGCCATCGGCGATGAGCTGATCCCGTTCTTCGACGAGCAATCCGGCCAGATCAATCGAGGCGTCGAAATCCGCCAGTCCGACGGCTACATCTATAGCTTCAACTTCACCCGATCGACGATCATCATGCGCTGGAACCTCAGCCCGGATTTCGACTTCTTTGAGCCATACGTTGGCAAGGCCGGAGGATTCTCGCCAGAGGAAGCGGCTGCCGCCGGTCTTGCAGACCAGTATCACATCACGTTCGAAGAGCCCATCTCACACTTTGAGATCGCCGCCAGCTCCGACCTTCCGCTGACGCCGGATGTCCACATCGTCGATGACTACACCCTGGTGATCTCGATCCCCGGCGGCACCACGATCGGTGATGGTGTCAATGCCGCAATCACGTTCGGTCAGCCCTAAGGCTGAACAGCTCAGCCTGGATCCACCCGGACCTGGATGCATCCAAGTCTGAACCACCTGGCTGCCGGTCTAAACGCGGCGCACGATCTGTAGCAAGCTATGGTCGAAATCGAGCCGGTGCGGGATGGCTTCAGCGCCTTCGCCGGGCTGCAGGTTGTAGTTCAGACCCGCGTCGAATTCCCACTCATCCACCATTGACGGCGGGCCAAACCACCGCTCGACATCGCCCCTCGTCACCGCCCACGGCTGCAGCGCTTCCACCGTCGGGTTGAGAGCCAGGCGACCGGGCGCCGAAACGAACTCGGGGCAGGTCGCGATGCTGTCCGGCCGTAACAAGTAGGTGTACATAAGGTCCGGCCAACTCTCGAAGGTCAGCCGACGACGACGATCGCCGAATTTCGTGGACGCGACCGGTTCCTCGCCATCGGGCTCGATCAACGGAAGGAAGAAGCTGAGCGGATGGACAGGCAAATCGCCGGTTTCGGTCGCCATCACAACATTCCGGGCCTGCTCAACGTCGTCGGGCGTGACCCCCAGGTTGACCATCGCCCGCTCAACCCCGGCCGTGTTCCGCATACCGGAAAGTAGGAACAGCTCCAGCTGGCTCTTCGGATCAGCGGCGTCGAAATCAGTCAAGGTAGGTCACCGCGTTGCTAACGATCTCACCGTCGACGATGTCAAGATCCAGTGCTCCCGAGTGAACCACCCCATCGGCATCGACGATCAATCCCGGGGTTCCGGCTCTCGGCGGTAGGTTACCAAAGAGCACCCTCGTGCCGCCGGGGCCGTCAACGACGTTGGCGGTTCCACGAGAAGACGTGAGGGCAGCCTGGACCGCTTCAACGGCTTGATCCTGCGTGAAGCCCTGGCCGTTTACGCCATCTCGCAGCGCATTTCGGAACGACAGGTTGGGGTTTCGAGCCGACTGCTGAGCGATCTCCCGGCCCAGCGCCTCCCCGAACTCGGTCGGGCAGATGTTGTGCACCAGGACGATAGTTTCCTTATACGACAAAGGCAAGGGGATCTATTGCAGCCCCAGACGAGGGTTTCAACCGGTCCCGCAGGACTAGACGACGGGCTAACCGCAAGGCCTAATCTGTTGACCATGAGAGGTCAGGGAGCCGCCCAGTTCTCAACTGGAGACAGCATGACAGTGCGAAACAGGGCATTCATGAACTACCTAAGGCCGAGCCAAGGAGAGCAGCGATGACCGGAGGTCTACGAGGCGACGCAGTCGTGGCCGGGGTGGCGGAGTACGCACCCGAACGCAAATACACCGGCCCTCGGGTCATGACCCTCGAACAGTGGGGCGACCTGGCGGCCATCGCCCTGGAGGACGCGGGCATTCCGGCCAGCGACGTTGACGGATTGGTGTGCTCAACGGTCCGCGAGTCCGAGATGTTCGTGCCATCGACGATCGCCGAGTATCTCGGTTGGCAGGTCAACTACGCGGAACGGGTCGACCTCGGTGGGGCCACCCCGGTCGGCATGCTGTGGCGGGCCGCGGCGGCCATCGAGCTCGGACTTTGCGAGGTGGTGGTCTGTGCCGCACCGGCCCGCCCCACCCCTTCGATGCCAGCCCACATGCCTCGGTCGTGGTCTCCGTTCGGGGCGTCGTCAGCCATCATGGGCTCACCCCAGGCCGAGTTCGAGATCCCCTACGGCAACCTGGCCCAGAACGGCGGCTACGCCATGATCGCCAACCGCTACGGGGCCGAGTTCGGCTACGACCCCCGGGCCACGGCCAAGATCGCCGCCGACCAGCGAACCAACGCCTGCGCCAACCCCGACGCGGTCTTCTTCGGCAAGCCGATCACCGTCGACGATGTACTGGCGTCGAAGATGGTGGCCGATCCGTTGCACGTGCTCGAAATCGTTATGCCCTGTGCCGGTGGGGCGGCCATCGTCGTCACCTCCGCCGAACGGGCCGAGAAGGCTAGGAAAGCCGGAGCATCGCATCGCCCGGTTCACGTCGTTGGTTGCGGTGAACATCTAGCTCACAAAACCCCGACCTACACCCCCGATCTGATCCGCACCCCGGTCGGCAAGGCGGCCGACCGAGCCTTCGACATGGCCGGAATCGCCCGCGCCGATGTCGACGTACTCGAACCGTACGACTGCTACACGATCACCGTGCTACTAACCATCGAAGACTCCGGCTTCTGCGAGAAGGGCCAGGGCATGTCTTTTGTGCAGGAACACGACCTCACCTACCGGGGCGACTTCCCGGTCAACACCCATGGCGGCCAGCTCGGATTCGGCCAGGCTGGACTGGCGGGCGGGTTCTCCCAACTGATCGAGGGAGTGCGCCAAGTCCGGGGCAACTGCGACGAACGGCAGGTATCGAATTGCGACGTCGCCCTCATCACCGGGACCGGCGGCATCATGTCCGAACAGGCAGCGGTACTGCTGCGAGGAGCCTGAGATGACTACCACTAAAACCAGTGCAAGCAACACGAGCGCAAGCGACAAGCCTCGGCCGCTGCCGATCGAACCGACCAAACCATACTGGGATGCGCTAGCTGAGCATCGCATCACCATCCCCCGCTGCGATCGTTGCAGCACCTGGGTTTGGTATCCACGGCCCCGCTGTCAGAGCTGCCTTAGCAACGAGCTGACCTGGACAACGGTCAGCGGGGCAGGCACGGTCCACACCTACACCGTGACCCGCCAGCCAATCCACCCTGCCTTCGCCGACGAAACGCCACAGGTTCAGGCCATCGTCGAGTTGGACGAGGGCGTGAGGATGACCACCACCCTCATCGACGTTGACCCGGAGACCGTCGCAGTCGGCATGGCGGTCCAGCCAGCATTCGACGACGGACCGGACGGCATCACCCTGCTTCGGTTCTACCCGGCCTGAGCGTGGCGGCCGGCTGACCTGACCTCGGACCTGCAGGGTTTAGGTTGGTGGGCTGGTTGCCAGGGCACCATCGGCCACCAGCTGGGCCAACTCGGCGCTGTCATAGCCAAGCAGGCCACCGGCGATGTCCTCGTTGTGCTGTCCGAGGGTTGGGGCCGGGCCGAGTGGTATCTCCAGGTCGGAGAAGTGCAGCGGGCTGCCTGGAAGCCGTTGCGGGCCGGCATCGTTCGACTCGATCATGGCGATGAAGCCGCGGGCTTGAAGCTGCGGCCCATCGACCATGTCGGCGTTGGTAAGTACCACCATCGCAGGCACCCCTCTGGCCTGAAGGGCACCCATCGCCTCGAATCGACCGATAGACGATGTCCAGGCGGTTAGGCGCTCATCAATCGCGTCGTGATGCTCATGGCGACCGGCAACCGTTCGGTACTCGGCAGCCGCCAGTAGCTCATCGCCGAGCAGGTCGACCAGCCGATCCCATTCATCATCGGAGCGCACGGTGATGGCCAGCCAATTGTCTTCACCACCGCTGCGGTAGACCCCCTGCGGAGCATACGCCGCCGACCGGTTTCCGAGCCTCGGCGGTAGCTCACCGGTGACCGAAGTGGTCAGCAAATGGTCACCGATCACGGGGAGCAGCGTCTCCAGCTGTGACAGGTCGACGGCCGAACCAAGGCCGGTGACCTGACGCTCCCAGAGCGCCCCGAGGATGGCGATCGTGCCGGACAGTCCCCCCAGCGGATCGGGGAAGGCCACCCCGATGCGCAACGGACCACGGTCTGGGTAACCGGTCGTCGAGGCAAGGCCGGCGTGGGTTTCCAAGACCGGTCCAAACGACGAGTGAGTGGCCATGGGGCCGGTGGCGCCGTAACCAGACATCGACACCGTGATGATTTTCGGGTTCACCGCAGACAACGAGTCGTGATCGATCCCCAGGGATTGAACCCCTCTTGGCGAGTAGTTGTTCACCACAACATCCGACTCGGCCACGAGCCGGTGAAGTAGCGCTTGGCCTCCCGGGGCTTTCACGTCGAGGCACAGGCTGCGCTTGTTGCGCTGCAGCTTGTTGAACAT
>JBOEHD010000056.1:61295-62364 GCA_050633745.1 Acidimicrobiales bacterium | reverse complement strand
GCAACATGTACGGCGTGCTCGATTTCTACCGGGCATGCAAAGATCACGACATCAAGCCGATCATCGGCTGCGAGCTTTACCAGGCCGACGACAGCCGCCACGAGCGGCCAAGTCGCCGAGGCAAGGTAGACGACTCGGGCGGCAGCACCGAAGGTGGCAAGAAGCTCTACTACCATCTCATCGCCCTTGCCGAGAACAACACCGGCTACCAGAACCTGATCCAGCTCTCCAGCCGGGCCTTCATGGAGGGCTACTACTACAAGCCTCGCGTCGATTGGGAGGTGCTGTCCGAGCACTCCGAAGGGGTGATCGCCACCACCGGCTGTCTCGGCGGACACGTCCTGCAATCGTTGATGAACGGCAACGAGCAGGACGCCCTCGAGAAAGCGGCGAGGATGCAAGACATCTTTGGCCGCGACAATCTCTTCGTCGAGTTGCAAGATCACGGCATCCAAGCCCAGCTAGACACCAACCCGCAGCTGCTGGAAATCGCCAAGAAGATCAAAGCGCCAATCCTGGTCACAAACGACTCGCACTACACCCACCAGGCCGACCACACCTCCCACGACGCCTTGCTGTGCGTGCAAACCGGTTCGCTAATGAGCGACCCCGATCGCTTCAAGTTTCACGGCGACCAGCACTACCTCAAGACCGCCCAGGAGATGCGCCACCAGTGGGCCGAGCTGCCCGAGGCCTGCGATAACAGCCTCTGGATCGCCGAACGAGCCGATGTCGAGATCGAATTCGGCAGCCCGCAGCTACCGGACTTCCCGATCCCGCCCGAGTTCAACAACAACGCTGATGACTACCTGCTCTATCTCACGATGGAGGGAGCAAAGAAGCGCTGGGGGAGCGACCTCAACGATCAGATCACCGATCGTTTGGTGTTCGAACTCGAGGTCATCAAGAACATGGGGTTCAGCTCCTACTTCCTGATCACCTGGGACCTCATCAGCCACGCTAGAGACGCCAACATCCGAGTCGGCCCCGGTCGTGGTTCGGCCGCAGGCTGCGCGGTGGCCTACACCCTTTGGATCACCGATCTCGATCCCATCAAGTACGACCTGCT
>JBOEHD010000056.1:0-61280 GCA_050633745.1 Acidimicrobiales bacterium | reverse complement strand
GACGAGATGATCCGCTACGCCGCCGAGCGCTACGGCCGCGACCGGGTAGCCCAGATCGTTACGTTCTCCCAGATCAAGGCCCGAGCTGCGGTCCGTGACGCGGCCCGGGTGCTTGGCTATCCCTATGTGGTTGGCGACAAGGTGGCAAAGGCCATGCCTCCGCTGGTCATGGGTCGCGACACGCCGCTCAAGTACTGCTTCGAGGAGAACCCGAAATTCGCCGACGGTTACAAGGCAGCTTCCGAGCTGCGGTCGATGGCCGACACAGACAACGACGTCGCCGAAGTGGTCCGAGTAGCTCGTGGCCTGGAGGGCATGCGCCGCCAGGACGGCATCCACGCCGCCGCGGTGGTGATTACCAAGGAGCCGCTGACCACCTACTTGCCCATCCAGCGAAAGCCGGAGTCGGGCAAGCCCGTCGAAGACGCCCCAGTAGTAACCCAATACGAGATGCATGGGGTAGAAGACCTCGGCCTGCTGAAGATGGACTTCCTGGGCCTGCGGAACCTCGATGTCATCTCCGACTCCCTGGCGCTGATCGAACAGGTCACCGGCAAAGTCATCGATATCGACGGCGTCGATCTCGAAGACGAACCTACGTATGAGCTGCTTCGGGAAGGACGCTCGATCGGCGTCTTCCAGCTGGAGTCTGGGCCGATGCGGGCGCTGATGCGGTCTATGGCTCCAACCGAGTTCGAAGACGTTGCTGCTTTGGTTGCGCTGTATCGGCCGGGCCCGATGGCCGCCAACATGCACAACGACTACGCCGATCGTAAGAACGGCCGTCAAGACCCGGCACCGTTCCACCCCGATGCCTCGGAGATCCTCGGCGGCACGTACGGCCTCTGCATCTACCAGGAAGAGTTGATGCAGCTGGCACAGAAGTTCGCTGGCTACGACCTCGCACAGGCCGACAATCTCCGTAAGGCCATGGGCAAGAAGATCCGAGAGAAGATTCAGGCCGAGCGGGCTGGCTTCGTCGACGGTTGTGAGGCAGAGGGTTACGGTCGTGAGCTCGGCGAAGAGCTGTTCGACACTATGGAGCCATTCGCCGACTACGCCTTCAACAAGAGCCACTCCTACGGTTACGGCCTCGTCAGCTATCAAACCGCATACCTCAAGGCCAACTACCCGACCGAATACCTGGCCTGTTTGCTGACCAGCGTGAAGTCGAACCTCGACAAGGCCGGCATCTACCTGAACGAGTGCCGCCAGCTCGGCATCAACGTGCTGGTGCCAGACGTCAACCGGTCCGAGCTCGACTTCACCTCCATTCCCGATCCGGAGAACGAAGAAGCGGTCTACAACGCCATCCCGTTCGGACTTTCAGCGGTCCGTAACGTTGGCGAGGCCCTGGTTGAACTGATCATCGCCGAACGCGGCGAAAATGGTCCGTTCGAAAGCTTCATCGATTTCTGTGAGCGCGTCGATTATCAGGTGCTGAACAAGCGCACCCTGGAGTCGCTTATCAAGGCCGGGGCCTTTGACTCGTTAGGCCACGCCCGCAAGGGCCTGCTCCTCGCTTTCGAAGGCATCATCGACCAGACCGTGGCCGCCCGGCGCCAACACGACATGGGCGTGCAGACACTCTTCGGGGCGATGGAGGAAGATACCTCCGCTCCGAGTTTCGATGACCGGCCAAAGATCGGCGTCGAGGAGTTCGACAAGTCGCAGCGTTTGGCCTTCGAGAAAGAGATGCTCGGACTGTACGTGTCCGACCATCCGCTGATGGGCATCGAGGCGGCTCTGAAGCGCAAGGCCGAAGACACCATCAACGACCTCGAAGAAATCGAAGACGGGCAGATGGTTTCGATCGGTGGCGTTGTCACCGGCCTGCAGCGCAAATGGACCCGCAAGGGCGACCTGATGGCAGTGCTGGTGCTTGAGGACCTCACCGATTCGGTAGAGACGATGGTGTTCCCCCGGACCTTCGCCGACTACGGGCACCTCTTGGAAGACGATCGCATCGTCATCATCCGCGGTCGTGTCGACCGGCGCGACGACCAGCCGAAGCTGATGGCCCAGTCGATAGAGGTGCTCGACGCCGACCTTCTGGGGGCCGCGCCGCCGCTACGGCTGGAGATCCGGCCAAACCAACTGTCCGATGACATGATCGAGCGTCTAAAGGTGGTGCTCAGCGAGCACGCCGGCGAATCCCCGGTCTACATCCATCTGAGCGACGACCAGGCCATCCGGCTGTCCGATCAGTATTGCGTCGATGCTTCAAACGGGCTGGTGCCCGAGCTTCGGGTGTTACTTGGGGAGCAGTCGATCATCCCAACCGTTCAGCCGAACACCAATGACAACAACCAGGGCGGCGGGCGCCGAGATTCGTTTGGCTAGACACTCGCCCTACTGGTGAGAAAGCCGTACTCCGGCGACGCCCAGGACCATGCCGACGGACTGCAGCGAGACAGCCAAGGTGTAGCGCCACTGTGGCGGCTCGCCTGCGCGTATTCGACCGATGGGCCGAGCGGCGTGGCCGACGGCACGCTTCGCCGCCCGTACCAGCAGACGAGCCCGCCCGGCACGCCCCGCTCGGAGGTTGGTTACCGCTTCGGTATTGCCGTGCCATAGGCAGCGGCGTAGCTGGTATCGATAGGTAGCTCGGTCCGAAGACTCCAGTTCCCAGTTGATGGCGTTCAGGCTGTAGTGGGCTTTCAATCCGGCATCGAGCGCCCCTCGGTAGAAGACCATGTCTTCCCCGCCGACCTCGCCAAGATCATCGAAGAACCTGACCTGCGGGTTTTCCTTCAGGAACGAGCTTCTGATCATCGAGTTGGCGGTCTGAAGGTCGGTGACCGAAGCTCCGTCTTCCTTCTTTGGCGTACCCCACAGTTCGGCAAACGGCTGCTCGTTGAGCCAGCTCGGTCCGTCATCGGGGAAGCGGGCGTAGACCGGTGCGGTGATCGCGTCGGCCTCGGTCTCGCGTTGTACCCGAACCAACTCGGTTAACCACTCCGGTACGACGATCTGGTCATCGTCGACCATCGCCACCCATTCGCCGATCTCCATAGCCGCTTCCAGCCCCGCGTTGCGGGCCGTCGAGATGTTGCCCGCCCCGACGAAGACGTAGTGCAACCCCAGTGGGAAGCTTTGCTGGGCCTCGTCGACCACAGAGCGAGCCGAGCCATCGGCGTTGTCATCGATGACAACAACGCCCAGTTCGATCTCTGGCTCTGCGAGCCTGGCCGCCACCTGGAGCGAATCCAGCATCCTGGCCAACGGCAGATTACGACGGTAGGTGCATACGTACACCGCCACCGTGGTGTTTGCTACAGTTGGCAGTGGGTCGTTGGAGGGCACTCATCAGCTTACGAAAGGCTCTCATCAAAACGAACCAAGCTAATGAGGGGTTGTGGGGCGGTTCTCGAAAAGCCGAGAACCGGAGGGATTTGGGTTCGGATATGGCGTGGCATGTGCTTTCCAGCACTCATTTTGACCTCGATCGCTTCGCTCGGGAGAGTGAGGCAGATTCATTACCCGAGCATCTACTTCCGCAAATAGTTGAACGCCTCGGCGCGTCGCTGCACATGCCAGACGACGATTCGGTATCAGCGCTCGATCGGTTCGGGGCACTGTTCTACGCCGCGCCACAGCATTGGGCGCTCGCTCGGCGGGTCTATCCGCTTCTGAACGACGGCGACTCGGTTTACAGCTCAGGGTGTGATGCAGGTGTACCTCTGGCATTGATGTGCGCTCTGCGGCATCGGGATATCTCGTTTGCCATCGCATTCGCCGACCCAACCAGAATCAGAACCAAGATCTTCGGCTGGATCGCGGTGCTGCTGTCGCTGCGGTTGACCGCCATCGTCACCACCAACCATCAGATCGACCTGACCCTCCGTTCGTTCGGGCGACGGATCGCCGGAGTCCACGCCATCGAAGGCCAGACCGACTGCCGGTTCTTCCGACCGGCGGTCGAGCGGTCGAAGAACGAGCCGCCATTGGTGGCCAGCTGTGGCGTCGAGCGGCGTGACTATCTGACCATGGCCAACGCCCTCGCCGACGTCGATGTGCAAGCTCGGGTCTGTTTCGAGTCGCCAAACCGCACATCCAAGACCCGTTTCACCGTGCCGGATCCGGCGCCGACCAATTTCGACTTCGGCCACTTCGAGTTCGACGAGCTGCGCACGCTCTATCAGCAGGCTGATCTCGTTGTCCTGCCGTTGCTAGAGAACCGCTATTCGGCGGGTCTTACCACTCTCTTCGAAGCCATAGCCTGCGGAGCTCCCGTCGTGGTCACCCGGTCGCCAGGCACAATCGACTCATTGATCGATGAGGGTCTGATAATCGGTGTGCCGGCGGGAGATGCAATCGCTCTCAAGACCGCGGTGACCGAACTCCTGGCCGATCCTCAAACAGCGAGGGTGCGGGCTGAGGCCGCTAGGACTGCGATTATGGATCGTTACTCGGCGACGCGCTTCCTCGATCGTCTGCAGGGCATTCTCGTCCGGCCAGGACAGTCGCTGCAGTCGCCCTAGGGCGACCACGATTGTTCCGTTTGCGGTCCCCGTAGCCCTCAGCGGCGATGCTGGGCTGGTAAACTTTGATCTATTATGGGCGACGGCGGGTATCGATTTTGAGCAGTCTGGACACGGCCGAGTGAGTCCCGAACCCACAAGGAACCTCAAGGGCAACTGGTTCCGCCGACTTTGGGGCGCGTTCGACGGGCTGGCCGAAGACACGCTGTGGTCCGCCCTGCTGGACATGATGGCGGTCATTGCCGCGCTCGTTTCGTTTTACCTCTTCATGAAGGCGTTGCCGCTGGCCAGCTATGGCAAATTCGCTGGTCTTTACGGCTTGGTGACCACATTCAGCGCCATCACATACTCCGGTCCGGGGCTGGCGCTCATTCAACGGCGCCTGCGGTTCAAACAGGACCTGAACGAGATCCAAGCGGCGTTCCTGTCTCTGACGATTCTGGCTGGCGCTGTCTCGTCGGTGCTGGCGGTCGGACTGGCACTGCTGTTCATCAAGTTGAGCTTCATCGAGATTTTGCTCGTCACCTTGAGCGAGCTGTTCGCCAACTCGATCATCCTGGTCTGCAGCTGGCTAGTTCAGGCCGCCATCGGGTTCCCGGCCATGATCCGGGTCAGAATGTTTGCGGTGCTGCTGAAGCTGGTGGCGGTGCCAGCCCTGTACTTCAGCGACATGCTTACCATCCGGAATCTCGGTGCTACCTACCTTGTGCTGTATGCGAGCTTCGCTCTGTGGCTGATCTACTTCTACCTGCCTCGCATCGGTTACACGGTGCGTTTTCGGAAGCCGCCGGTCGACGCGTGGCGATCGAGTTCGGTCTTCGCAGTGCCGCTAGCCGCCAGTCAGGTACAGCTCGACGGCGACAAGGTAGCGCTAAACGCCTTCAACCTGCAGGGCGACGCCGGGCTATACGCCGCCGCTTACCGCGTGGTTCTCCTCGGCACCCTGCCGCTTCGAGTCATTGGCCAGGCGGCGTTCCACCGCTTCCTGCCGCATGGCGATGACGGGGGCCCCGGTTTTTACCTCCGCCGCTCGGCCCAACTCACCGCCTTCATGTTCGGTATCGGGGTAGCTGTTGCAGCTGCGATGTACGCCGTCCTGTTCTTCGCCGAACCGCTCCTCGATCGCCTGATCGAGGAGGAGTACAGCGAAGCGAAAGACATCATTCCGTGGCTGGTTCTCTTCATCCCGCTGCTGGCCATCAGCGGCACTCCAACCAACGGCCTGCTGGGCCTTGGCAGAGCAAAGGAACGAGCGGCGGTGTACCTATCCTCGGCGCTTTTGTCAGTGGTATTGTATGTCTTGCTCATTCCCGGCCGAGGCTGGGAGGGCGCTGTGATAGCGACTCTGACGAGCGAAACGTATCTGGCTGTCGCCAGCTGGGCGGCCATGATTCACTATCAGCGGCGAGCAGACGAAGAACGGTCTGAACTTGAAGTAGTAGAGGTGTAGCGCAGGGTCTAAAGAGCGTCCTGGGTGGGCACACCCACAGATTGTGACATCGATCCGGCGGTTCGATGCCACTTTCGTTATGATGGCCTGTATCGGGGTCCAGAACCCCCGAAACTGTAGTGAGCGCCAGGGCGGGCGGGGGCGTCGAGTCGGTATCTAGGAGGTGGGTTGCTTTGCATTGGGCTGTTGTTTCTCCATATTTCGAAACTCCTGATGACCGGTGGATTAGCGACTCAGCCGATTCTGATCGCCACAAGTTTCAGCTAATACCCAGCCTCAGCGCAGATCGCAATTGGCACCAGGGCGGGGCCACAGCCGATATTGGCGAATGGGTTAGCAGGGTCCGCCAGGCCCGCACCGCGTTCCAGCAACCGGACGCAGGCGTCATCTCGGTGTTCCCCCAGCTGGCGGCCACCGCAGGCTTCTGGAAGGTCGTGGAGCGGAGCGACAGGCCGCTGGTGGCCTGGCTGTTCAACACCGAAGGTTTGGGGCCGGCGATGAAGCGGGCGGTTGCCCGCATCCCGCTCGGTCGGGTCGATCGATTCGTTGTGCATTCCACCGCCGAAATCGCAGGTTACGCCGATCTACTGCGGCTACCAGAAGAGCGTTTCGAATACGTGCCGATGCAATACGGCGCCGCAGTCGAGACCGCTAAGCCCGAGGGACAGGACGAGCCGTACATCTTTGCCACAGGGTCGGGCTACCGCGATTACGAGACGTTTTTCGCTGCGGTGTCCAAGCTTGGCCTCCGCACCTTGGTGCTCGCCTCAGACCGGGCGTTGGCCGGGCTAACGATTCCGGACAACGTAGAAATTCTGGAACAGATCTCGAGGCCCGAAATTCGTCGGCTTGTGCGCCACGCCAGGGTGAACGTTGTGCCCATGAACGATCTTGCACTGACCGCAGGTCTGATCACCATCGTCGAGACCTACCGCCATGGCCGCTCGTTGGTAACCACCGACCGTCAGGGACTCGAAGACTATTGCCTGCACGGCAAGAACGCCCTGTGCGCCCGGCTGTTCGACCCCAACTCGATGGCCGATGCCATTCACTCAATGTGGTCCGATCATCAGCTGCGCGACGAGCTAGATACCAATGCGCTGAACTTCGCCAACGACAACTGCACCGACGCGGCGGCAGCAAAGCACCTGTATCGGGTTCTCGATTCAGTCAGCTGAGCCGCCAGGCTCCACCACCGGCACCGAGCCGGTCGATGCTGCCAGGGCGGGCCTTGTTTCGCTCGGTAGACCCTGCGCGGTGTTGACGAAGAGCGAGCCAAGCCTGTTGGCCTCGGCGGTTGCATCGAACTCGGCGACGACCTTGTCTCGGCCTGCGGTTCCCAGCTTGGTTCGTAACGCCGGGTCGGCGACGAGCTTGCCGATCCGATCGGCCAGTTGCACCGGATCGCCGGGGCGAACCAGGAATCCGGTGGCGCCGTCGTCGACCAGTTCAGCCATGCCGCCGACAAAGCTGGCGACAACCGGCAGTCCGGTGCCCAAAGCTTCCATTACAACCACCGGCACGCCTTCGGCGTAACTGGGGAGCACGAATATGTCGGCGGTCCTCAGGAGCTCCGCTACTTCCGCTTGGGACTTGGAGCCGACGAAGTGTACGCGGTCACCCAGCCCACGATCCTTGGCCCGCTGCTCCAGCTTCTTGCGATCCGGTCCGTCGCCGACGACGGTCAGTTGTAGGTCGGGCGCCTCGGAGGCCAACCGCTCTAACGAGTCGAACAGGATCCCAAGACCTTTCTGCTCAACCACCCGGCCAACGAACATCAGCATCTTGGCTTGGCCCTGGTGGTTGACCGGCGTCAGCGTGGCAGGGTCGATGCCACAGTGCACGATGTGGATCCGGTCCATAGTCTCTGCCGCGGCGAAGATCGCTGCCTGGCTGCGGGTGAAGTGGCTGATGCAGGCACAGAACGACGCCCGGTCGAGTTTCTCGTCAAGCCGCCAAGTCTTGGCTTCGAAAAAGATCGCCGACCCGTGCAACGTGAAGCTGTACGGCACCTCGGCAACCTCGGCGGCCAGCATTGCGACGGTGCAGCTTGAGTCGCCGAAGTGATTGTGGAGATGCTCGATTCCCCGGCTTCGGATCTGGTGGGCGAGGATGACGGCTTCGACGAAGTAGATCAGTTGAAATATTGAACCCCGTACACCTGCCCGTTTGGTCTGGCGAGCCAGCCGCAGGCCGCGTAGGTATGCACCGGGGCTGCGAGCGAACATCGTCAGGTGAGCCGAGGCCAGCGCGGGCGACTTAGCCAGCTCAAGCAGGTATGTGGTCGTTGCCTGCCCCCGGCGTTGCTCCTCACCGGTCAGATGCTCTGAGCCCGGCCGACGGACCGCGAACGTGTCGACATTAAAGCCGTCGGACCGTAGCGCCGCGACCTCACGCTGAATGAACGTGTCAGTGGCTCGTGGGAACTCGCCGGTCAGGTAGGCGATATTCGGTTTCAAGCGTCGGCCCCGGCCTGCTGGGCAGCAATGCTGCGGTCGATGGCCGAGGCTAGATCGTGGCGGGGGCTCCAGCCGAGCAGTTCTTTAGCGCGCTGGTTTGTGTATCGCAGCGGCTTAAACCGGGCATGTAGACGGGCGGACACTGCGATCCCGGGGAACTTGGCTCGCCCGTTTAGCACGACCTCGTTGCCCTTCTTGAGCATCCCGGCTGCGGCTTTGACCACCGGCCATGGCAGAGCGATCGAAGGGGGCGTCTCCATCTTGGCCGACACTAGCTCGGCGTACCGTTCCTGAGTCGGCAGGTTGTCATCGACGATATTGATGACCTGGCCATTGATGGGCGAGGGGTCCTCGGTCAGCTTCTCGGCCGCTTGGATCATGGCCTCGGCGCAGTTCTCGACATAGGCCATGGGAAGGATGGCTCTAGAGCCGATCTTCAAGAATTTGGGGCCGAACTCCGCCCCGAGCAGGGCATGCCAGAGGTTGTTGGCGCCATAGATCATGCCGGGGCGCAGGATCACCAGATTGTTGTCGTCCTGCTCGCCGAACTGGCGATACAGATCTTCCTGGATCAGCTTGGTCTGGGCGTATTCGTCTCGCAGCGCCGGGGCTTGATCGATGAGCGCATCTTCGTCGATGAGCGTGCCCGGCTTGGTGTTGAGGAAGTCATAGACCGAGAAGGTGCTTATCCCGACCAGATGTTTCACCCCGGCCTCGTTCATCGCTGCCAGCAGGTTTTCGGTTGCTACGACCGTGCCTGCGAATTGGGTGTAGAAGTCGCCGGACTTCGCTGCCGCCAAATGGATTACTAGGTCGACGTCGGCCAGTGAGTCGGCGAGCCCTCGCATCGAGCGCAGGTCGACTCGGGCCAACGTGACACCTTCGAGATCGCCCAACGTCGAGTTGCTAGATGGGCGGACGACGGCGCAGACCTCGTGGCCTCGGCGGAGTGCTTCGTCGACCACGTACGATCCGACGAATCCAGTGGCACCGGTGATGTAGATCTTCACAGTCGGACTCCGTCTTCCAGCAGCCGGTCGACCAAGCGCGACGCGTCCATCATCTCATCGGGGGTGACCGGGAACGGTCTCCCGGCGGCCAGGGCCGCATAGCTTTCGTCCAGCATCGTGTGCAGACCTTGGTATGGACTCTGTTGCAGCAACTTGCGACCGACGTTGCGAATGCCGTCGTTCATCAAGCTGGCGCCGTTGACCACGTGGTTGACGATCGGACTCAGCTGAGAGCCGCCAGGCCGGGCTCGAACCGTGCGGTTGTACGGCTGGAACAGGTCGGTCTCGACCCACCCCTCGGTGCCCCGCACCGAAACCGAGAACGTGTCGGGCGACGCCCCAGCGTCGAACCGCAGTCGCCCATGGACGGGGCCGTTTGCGCCGCGGCCGACCAGGAGGGCATCGAGATCGTCGTAGCTGAATAGCGGGTTGCCGCTGTGGTTGCTCCAGGCGGCTGCTATCCGGCTGAACTCCAGCGGCTCGCCAAGATGAAGCAGCAGGTAGGCGAAGTGGGTGGTGAAGTCGTGGATCACGCCAGCCGGCAACCCGTGGATCGGGCTTGGCAAGTTCGGATCACCGAATCGCCCCTCGGGATCGGTCACCGGTAGCGCAATGCGAATCTCTACCTCTCGGACCGCTCCGAAGTCGCCTCGGTCTATCGCCGCTTTGATATCGACGATGCCCTTGTTAAAGCGGTAGTTGTGGCTTTCCATCAGCTGGCGGTCAGCCGCTGCGGCCCGTTCGAGCAGTGTTTCCAGTTCGCCTGCGGTCGGGGTGATCGGCTTTTCGCAGATCACATGGGCCCCGGCCTCTAGGCAGAGCGAAACCAGGTCGACGTGGGTCTGCGGAGGGGTGAGGACATGGACCACATCCGGCTTCGCCTCGCTGAGCATCTGCGAAACGTCGGTGTATGCGGCGTCGGCCCCGAACTGGCGGGCGGCATAGTCAGCCGAAACCTGGGAGAGATCGCAGAGCCCGACCAGTCGGATACGTCCGGCTACAGCAGCACCGCTTGGCTGGTTTCCCAGCCGCCCGGAGAGGAAACCGAGATGTTCCTTTGAGATCGTGCCCGATCCGATGACTGCTGCTCGCAGAGGGAGAACTGGCCGTGTGGTCGTCACGTCGGCTCAGTGTACGGCCTAAGGCGGTGTTCTCGCTTCGCTCGAACCCCAAGTTGCTTCCCAACCCGGCAGCGACGGCCTGGTTCACCCCAAATATCCTCCGACAGGCGGCGACAGGCAGCTTCACCCCCCAGCCCTTGGGTACATGCCTCCTTAGGTTTCGGTCGTGCCATGCCATGTTTACCCTTCCGAGTGTGAGTACTGTGGTGCTTGCGCGCGTGTGGTGTATTTCTCCAGCTCACAGGGCTCCCTCCCCTCATGACTGACTCAAGCTCCGGCCCAGCCAATGACAGCTCATCATTCGACGCGCCCCTTGAGCCCGTAGACGCCGCCATCGCCGATGATCTCGTCATCTCCGATGAACCGGTTGTCTCAGACGGTCTCGTTGTTACCGACGATCTCGAGCGCACCCAAATCTTTGGCCTCGACTTTGTGAACGCCGAATCGCTCGATGCGGTAATCGTTGAGCTATTGAACGCCCCTCGCCGCGATGACGATGTCTTGCCGGTGGTGCTGACGCCAAACGTAGACATTCTCGTTCATCTCGATGAGGACCAGCACTCCATCGAGGCCGATCTCTTCCGGCGAGCACAATACTGTCTTCCCGATGGACAGCCGCTGGTGATCGCGTCGCGCTTCATCGGTGAGCGGTTGCGGGCGCGATTGCCCGGTAGTGGCCTGTTCTCTGACCTGTGGCCTCAGATCGTCGCCGACAAAGTCCCGGTGCTGGTCGTTGCATCTTCCGATGTGATCGCCGAGAGACTGGGCGATGAACACCCCGATGTTGGTCTGATCGTCCCGCCGATGTTCGATGTCGACGACAAGTCGGCCATCGCAGAGATCGTCGACGAGATATTGATCTCTGCCAGGGCGGTTCGGCCCAGCATGATTTTTGTCGGCATTGGAAATCCAAAGGATGCCAGGATCATCGCCGCCCTGTTCGAGCGCTGGGACGAGCGGATCGGCCCGAAACCGCTCTGTCTTGGCCTCGGTGGTTCGTTCGCCATGTATCTGGGGCTTAAAAAGCGAGCTCCGGCGTGGGTGCAGAAAATTGGCATGGAGTGGTTTTTCCGGTTCACTCAAGAACCGCGGCGGCTGTTCCACCGGTACTTTGTTCGCGACATGGCATTCTTTAACATTGCCCGTCGGGAATGGCTGCTCAGCCGCTCCGGCCGCTAGAGCGTTCGAAGCTCTGCTGTAGCCCATTCTGTCGATCCAAGCCCGGGAGTCCGCATGTCTACCCAGCAAGAACCAAAGCCGACATCAGACGCCAGCAAACCATCTTCGGAGCCAACCGTCTCGGTCGTCATGCCTATTGGCCGTGTCGACGACGATCTGCCGTTTCAGCTCGAAGCCCTAGGCGGCCAGTCTTATACCGGCCCCTGGGAGCTGGTGCTCTCGTTAAACAGTGATGATCCGGCACAGCGCCGAGCGCTTGAGGGAAGCGTCGAACGGTTAACCACCACCGCTGACAGCCCGAGCGTCGCTGACCGGCCTGGCGAGAACGGCGCTATCGCGCTTGATCGAGTCACGGTCAAGATTGTCGATTCGTCCGCTATGCGCAGCGCATCGCATGCCAGAAATGTCGGAGCAGCGGAGGCGTCTGGTGAACTGCTGCTGTTCTGCGACGGCGACGACATCGCAGACCTCGACTGGATGACGGCGATGATCAGCGCCCTGGGAGAAGCCAGGGTGGTTGGTGGATTTCTAGAAGAGGAGCTGCTTGCGGTGCCAGGCCAGGAAGGATGGCGCCCCCCGGCGACCCCGGGCGCTCTGCCCGCCTTTCTCGGATTTCCCTATCTCGTGTCAGCCAACATGGGCATCCATCGTTCAGACTTCGAAGCGGTCGGCGGGTTCGACACCTCCCTCATCAGGGGCGAAGACATCGCCTTCTCCTGGGATCTCATCGAACGAGGCCTTGAACTGGCATACGCCCCCGATGCGGTGATGCATTATCGGCACCGCCAAGGCATGTGGCCGATGATGAAACAGCACTACCTATATGGGCGAGGGTTCAGTCAGATCCTGGCCAGGCGTGGCACTCCCGGGTCGTCGGAGGGGGCGACCGGTCTCAAAGCGCTCAAACCGAACAACCAGTCGGTGGATGCCATGAGCTTGGCCTATTTTGCCAGGCGAGGGTCGATCGCCGCCGGGCGCGTCGTCGGCCTCGTCAAGGAACGGTAGCGAAGCAACGATAGATCCAGTCGGGGAGTGCACTGCGACGGTGGTCTGGCAGCTAGTAAGGTAGTCCGAGGCCCTCTACGGTGTAGATGCGGCCCGGATGGTCGGGAAAGGCCCCAAATTGGAACTGTCATTCGTACTCTCCGCGCTACGTCGGCGCTTCTGGATCGTTTCGCTGTTCGCCCTGCTGGGTGCGCTGCCGGGATTGTTGACCGACCCGCCGGTGAGCAACGAGTACCGATCCGTCGCCGAGCTGATTATCCAGCAGCCAACCCAGGCCAACGCAGGCTTCTTTACCTCCGACCCTGACCGCTACGTCGTCAGCCAGCTGAGCGTGTTGGAAAGCGCAGGCCTGGTCACCGACGTGGCAACGCTCAACGGCATCGAAGCCACGGTGGTTCGCGAAGCGGTTCAGATCGAACAAAAGCCTGAAACCGACGTGGTCGAGATCAACGTGGTCTACAGCAACCCCGACGTTGCCCGTGGTATCGCTCAGGGCTACGTCGACGTGTACATGGACACGCTCGAGACCGACCGAAGCGACCAGGACGAGCTCGATCGGCTCGACCGAGAAATCGCCATCCTCTCCAATCGCCTAAGCGTGCTCAACAATCGCATCCAGGAAAAGATGGAGCCCTATCTGAGGCGCAACCTGACGAGAGACCCGGCGCCGCCGGTGCCGTCAGCCGATTCTGTCGATGCTGCGGCGGTGACCGAGAAGGGTCTTGCGGAGGCCGAGCTGCGAGAGCTGCTTTCAGCCAAGAACACACTCAAATCCGACTCCAGGCTGCGGGTTAATACCGCGGTCATCCAGAACGCCACTCTGCCAACCCAGCCGATTCCGGCGGGCGGGCAGTTCCTGCTGGCTGGCGGTCTATTCGCCGGTGCCATGGCCGGTGTCGTCGTTGCATTGGCCTGGGCTCGCTTCTCGACCAAGGTGCTCGACGAAGACACCGCATCCGAGGTGCTGGGCGCTCCCGTCGTTTCGGAATTCCCGCATTACCGGTCACTCGGACGCCAGCCGCTGGCTGCCTTCCAGTCTTTGCCTCGCTCGGCGGTCCCGGTCATCGATCAGCTTTGTGTGCTCGCTGAGGCCAAGGCAAGGATCGATCAGCCCCTGGCGGTCGTCGTTGTCGGTACCCAGCGCTCAGCAGGTGCCACCACATTGGCCCTAGCCATGGCCGAACGATTCGCCAGCGGCGGCTCATCGGTGGTCCTCGTCGATGCCGACGTTCGTGATCCCCGGATCACCGCCATCTTTAATGCCACCGGCGACGGCGGCGTTCCATCGGTGGTGGCGAACGACGGTGCCCTGATCGACCAGCGCGGTCGTTCGGTGTTCACCCGCACGATGGACCCGGAGGTCAGTGTGCTCGGTCTCGGAGCGAACCGTGGCGCCGCCTCACTGCGCCGTGACACCGTGGCCTCGGTGTTGGAAGCCGCTCGCCGTAAGGCACAAATCGTCGTGATCGACGGCGGTCCAGCGTTGGATCTGGCGTCTACCCTGCAGCTGACGGCCCTGGCCGACGCGGTGGTACTGGCACTGCCCCTCTCCCGACAGAAGTCCGACGATCTGGCCGATCTCGCTCGCCAGCTCGACGAGGTCCGACCCAAGCTGCTCCCCGTGGTCACCTCGCCCGCTCGCCGAGCCGCCAGGGGAGCGATCGTGGCCGCCGACGGCGCAATCTCGACCCCGTCGGCACCTTCTGGCCCTTCGGGACCGAAGGCCGGCATAGAGGACTCAACCGTCCCAGCCGAACCTCGGGTTCCAGAGGCCGAGCCGATGATGTTCGGCAGCCAGAGCTCTGGCGGGCCTGGTCCAGCGGTTCCCCCGAGTCAATAGTCGCGACGAGAAGGGCAACAAGTACATGGCGAACGGTCCAGATCCGGCGGACGTGCCGGTGGTGATTCTGTGCGGCGGTCAGGGCACTCGCATACGAGAGGCATCGGAGAAGCTACCGAAGCCACTCATCAATGTGGGTAGCCAACCAATCCTGTGGCACATCATGAAGCTGTACGGCCATCAGGGTTTCCGTCGGTTCGTGCTGTGCCTGGGATACAAGGCGTGGGACATCAAGCAGTACTTCCTCCGCTACGAGGAGATGATGTCCGATCTCAAGCTGCAGATGGGAACCGACACCCAAACCACCTACCTTCAGCGGGAAACCCTCGATGACTGGGAAGTTTCGCTGATCGACACAGGTATGGAGACCGGAACCGGCGGCCGTCTGGCCGCGGTCGCTGACCAGCTCGATTCCGACTACTTCATGGTGACCTACGGCGATGGGCTTGGCGATGTCGATGTGGCAAGCCAGCTGCGTTCGTTGAGCGAATCCGATCTGGTCGGCACGGTGACCGGCGTTCACCCGACCTCTCGCTACGGCGAACTAGGCGTCAGTGATGCCGGGATCGTGACCGACTTCGCAGAGAAACCGGCCTCGGAGGGTTGGGTGTCCGGCGGTTTCTTCGCTTTCCGCCGGGAATTCCTCGACTATCTGCCAGCCAACGATCCGGACCACTTCTTCGAGCAGGCCCCGATCCACCAGGCGACCAGGGAAGGCAAGCTTGGCTTGTTCCCCCACACTGGCTTCTGGATGGGAATGGATACGTTCCGCGAGTACACCGCGCTGAACGACATGTGGGCCCGTGACGAAGCGCCCTGGAAGCTCTGGTAGCCCTCCAGTAGTTCCGAGTCGCGCCACCGTAGCTCGGGTAGCGCCCCACAGGTTTTGCTGGCGCTAGGCGCCGCCCGCTAACTCTTGGCGGAGCTTCCGCCGATGCGGATGTTCTTGCGGCCACCGTTGGTCGAGTCGCCGCCATTGAGTTCGGGGGTGACTTCAACGATCTGCTTTGGAACGTTCGGGGTGCGCTGACGCCTGCTCTTCGACTTGCGAGCCTTCTTGTTGCGCCCATAGCCGTATCCATACCCGTACTGAGGATGGTCGGACTTGACACCGATCAGGCAGACGCCGAGTACATCGGCGCCAACGGCCCGCAGGTTCTCCACCGCTTTTGCTAGGTCGCTGCTTGAAGTCTTGCCCGCTCGTGCGGCGATGATTACCCCATCGACCTGTCGGGCGATCGAGAGCGCATCGGACACTGGCAGGACCGGCGGCGAATCGAGGATGACCAGGTCGGCCTCAGCCTCGAGATTACGCAGCAGACCGCTGAACGCAGGCGAAGCAACGAAGTCGCCAGGGCTTGGCGGCTGAGCGCCAGTCGGGATGATGACCATGTTGCTGCGCTCATCATCGACCCTGAGCGCAAGCTTGTTAAGAGGGGTGCCGTGAAGCAGGTTGTCTGACAGGCCGGGCTCTGGAGGGCAGCCGAACACGTCGTGAATGCGGGGCCGGCGGAAGTCGACATCGGCCAAGACCACTCGGTGGTCGACGGCGCTCATAGCCCATGCCAGGTTCGCTGAGGTTGTGGTCTTGCCCTCGGCCTGGTCCGGACTGGTAATGAGTAGCGAGGTGATCTTGCGGCCCAGTAAGGCGAATTCGAGCGCGGTTCGCACCTTCTGATAGCCCTCGGCTACCGCGCTGCCGGTGTAGTTCATGGTGGCAAGCGAAAGATCGACGCCCGCCATGTCGCGGCCGGGACGGGGAATTGAGCCGAGAACAGGGACGCCAGCGATGTCGTCTGCGGTCTTGATCGAGCGATCGAGGTTCTCGACCAGCAGCGCCGCTGCGGCGCCCAGGATCAGCCCGATCACGCCACCGAGAACGAGGTTACGAGAAAGCGGTGCGTTCGACGGCGCAATGGCCGGTGCCGCAACCTGGGTGACCGAGGCGGTTCCTGCCCTGGCCAGTTCGCTGCTGAGCTGTAGTGCGGTGACGTTGCCTGCGACGGTTTGTATCTGGGCATCGATCAGCCCGAGCTCGACTGCGAGGTCGGCTCGCAGGCGATCGACGTCGACCTGCAGCCTGCTGGCGGCTGCAGAATCGGGTGTGGCCGCAGCCAAGCGATCTTCCAGGGTGTCGAGAGGTAGGCGGGTTTCCTGCCGACGGATACGAAGTTCGGCGATGCGGTCCTGGAAGCCATCGACCGCTGAAGAGATGCTGCCCGCTGCCTGCTGCTGCTTGGTGTCGACGTAGGTGCCTGCCCAGGTGTTGCTGTAGAGGGCGCCCTGATCGGCGGTGGCCCCACAGCCTCGGAACCAGAGCACGTCCGAATCGGCGTCGCCGGTGACCCGGACTTCTGGGTCGAGGCCAAGGTCGGAAACGACCGCCCCTCGCACAAGGTCGCTGTAGGCGACGTTTATCTCGTTCGACAGACTACGGCTGGCTACGAAGACGTTTAAGTCGCCCTCGATGGCCTGCTGAGCCGCTGATGGGGCGACATAGACCTGGGCAGTCGAGCAGTAGACGGCAGGCTGGCGCACGGTGAACGCCGTCGCCAAACCCACGATGAGCACAAAAGGCAGCAGCACCCAGGGCCACCGTCGCCAAAGAATGCGAAGGTAATCACTGAGCTCTAATTCGTCGTCAAAATCTGTCTGTTGCGACATGGCTGAACCATTCTAGGCATGGTATGGCGCGCCTCGGATGAGGCGTGCTATTTAGTTTCGGGGAGCAATTGTTACTGGCGGGATGGCTCGGTTCCCCCAGCGGTTTCGCTTGGGGGAGTGGGCTCGGCCGACTCGGCAGCGGCTAGGCGGGCCCGGTTGCGATCTCGTAGGTCGATCACGACATCGTCATCCGGGACAGAACCGTTGGTGGCAACGTCGCCCGGTGTTGAACCGGCGATGCCATCCACCGCGGTGTCGCCGGAACGACGCCGCATAAACCGCAACGGCAGCAGAGCGAAGGTCACGATGACCTGCTCGGCGGTGGCCAAGAGAATGCGAATATCGAGACCGATGTTCCAGTTCTCGACGTAATGAAGGTCGAGCCGGCGGTAAGCATTGAACGCTGCGTTCGATCGAGCCTCGACCTGCCACAGGCCGGTGATGCCGGGACGAACCTTAAACCGTTCTCGGAGCTCTTCGTCGAAGGCCTGTTCTTCTTCGGGGAGCGCTGGGCGGGGGCCGACCAGGCTCATGTGGCCCTTGAGTACGTTGAACAGCTGCGGAAGCTCGTCGATCGAGGTTTCCCGGATGAGCTTGCCGACCTTGGTGATCCGAGGGTCATTTGAGACCTTAAACAGCGGGCCGGATCGCTCGTTCTGCTCGGCCATTTCCTCTTTCAACTGGTCGGCATTTGGCACCATCGAGCGGAACTTGTACATCTCGAAGAACTCGCCACGGCGGCCGGCTCGTTTGGCGGTGTATGTGATGTCGCCTCGATCTTCGAGCTTGATGGCCAGAGCGGTCAGCACCATGATCGGCGAGAAGGCCAGCAGGGCGATGGACGCGCCAACGATATCGAGGACCCGCTTGGCGAAGTGGTGCCAGGCGTGGGGGTCATTGCGGCTCATTACGATCAGCGGCTCGTGGGCTAGCGATCGTACGTCGAACCGCCCTTCCCACATCCTGCTGACGCCGGTGGTGAGGTGAACCTCGTAGCCGGAGCCAAACAACTCTTTTGTGATGTTTCGAAACTGTTGGCTTCGAAAGCCGGTGGCGGTGACGATCGCTCCCGAGACCTCGTGCTGGTGCATCAGCTCGATGAGGCGTCCGGTTGGTCCGATCCAGTGGTCTGCCAGGCCGTTCTGTTCCGCAACGCTCAGGTTCCCTACGATGCCAGCCAGGGCGAATCGGGCCTCTGGGTGATCCATAATCAGCTCAGCCAGCTCGCGCGCTTCGAGGCCTGCACCGACAACAACCACCCTCTCAGGCGTCGTTGTGCTCGGTAGCTCGGTGCCGAGCGAACGCAGTAGGCCACGGATCAGGGTGCGGCCGGCGAAGACAGTGACGCCGCCGATGGCTAGCTCCCAGGCCCCGATCTGCCAATCGAGAAAGGCCGCGGCCACAGCGACGCTGGCCGCGCCGCCAAGGACGGCAACAAACACCCTAGATATCTCTTCGGTTCGGGGAAGCGAGGGACGGCCCTCATAAAGCCCGCGGCGCTCCATGATCAGCAGCGTCACCGCGGTTGCGGCCAAGGTCAGGGCCACGGATCGTTCGTTCGAACGAACCTCTAACTCGGTAATATTCGAAGCGACAAGGATCAACCCCCAGCCCAGGCTGACAGTTATCATGTCAACTACGAATTGGACGCTCGAGGGCGCAGGAGGCCTCTTCAGCTGTCCAAATCCGTCCACCAGGTACTCGCCCTTCTCCACTTGCTGGAAACCCTAGTTTTACCAGTCTTTCGGGCCGAAAAGGCGGCACTAACAGCCGGATGGGCGGATCTACCCAACGTGTCTCGTCCGGTTATCTGCTAAATGGTTCACATCTGGTTAGTCGTTTAGCATAATCGCCCCGTAGCGCGGGGGCGCAGCAACCTGCTCGGGTGTACCGTTACCGGTCGTGATCGATGGTGCGTTTTGGGCTAAGCAACGGGTTCTGGTAACCGGACACACCGGGTTTAAGGGGGCATGGCTCTCGCTGTGGCTCCGTCAACTGGGGGCCGAGGTGATCGGCTTCTCCCTCCCGCCGCTGACCGAACCTTCGCTGTTCGACCTGGCCGGGATGGGTGATGGCAGCCATGCCCACCCCGATCCGAACTACCAATCACACTTCGGTTCGATTACCGACGCTCAAGCCGTCGACGCACTGGTCAGCGAGTCGCAGCCCACCATCATCATTCATCTGGCGGCCCAGGCTTTGGTTCGGGCATCCTACGACAACCCGGCAGACACGTTCGCCACCAATGTGGTCGGAACCGCAAATGTGCTGAACGCCGCTCGATCGGTGGCCGGGCTACGAGCCTTCGTTAGCGTGACCAGCGACAAGTGTTACGAGAACCAGGAGTGGGATTGGGGCTACCGCGAGTCCGAACCGATGGGGGGTCACGACCCGTATTCGGCCAGTAAGGGCTGCGCCGAGCTGGTCACCGCAGCAATGCGGAGCAGTTACTTCGAACAAACCGGGACCGTAGGCATCGGCACCGCCCGAGCTGGCAACGTCATAGGCGGCGGCGACTGGGCTCAGGATCGTTTGATCCCAGACATCGTGCGGGCCTTCAGCGTCGACGAAGAGGTCGTCATCAGGCGCCCCGATGCGGTGCGGCCCTGGCAGCACGTGCTTGAGCCGCTGTCTGGCTACCTGCTGCTAGCTGAGAAGTTGGCTCACGGAGAGGCCGCCGAAGGTTGGAATTTTGGGCCTGCTGAGGCGGACGCTCGGCCGGTAAACTGGATAGTTGAACGTATGGCGGAACGGTGGGGCAACAATGCGTCCTGGCGCGTCGAAAGCGACGGACCGCATGAGGCGACCATGTTGAAACTTGATTGTTCGAAGGCCAGAAACAGGCTGCACTGGCGGCCGCGCCTCGACCTCGAGACCACCATCGACTGGCTGATCGACTGGTACAAGGCCCAGTTAGCCGGTGCCGACATGCGAGCGTTCACCCAAGATCAGATCGCCGCCTACAGCGCCCTGCCGGGCCTCGGTGACCGAGCAATAAACGCAGGCCGAGCATGACGGCATCGCAGACCCAGCGGGTGGCCATCGTCGGCTGCGGCAAGATCGCCGATGATCACGCTGAAACGCTCGGTTTCATGGACGGCATCGACGTTGTTGCGTGCTGTGATCTCACCTATCTCATGGCCGAGCAGCTCGCCACCCGGTTCGATATCGCAGGCGTGTACGACGACTTCGATCGTTTACTTGAAGAACAGCGCCCCGATGTGGTGCACATCACCACGCCACCTCAGTCTCATCTCGCCCTGGCCGTAGCAGCGATGCAGGCCGGCGCTCATGTGTGGGTCGAGAAGCCGTTGGCCATGAACAGCGCCGAGGTTGAACAGATGACTCAGGTGGCCAAGGCTACCGGTCGCAAACTGACGGTCGGCCACTCCTACTGGTTCGACACTCCTGCGCTTGATCTGCGAACGCTCGTGACCGACGGTCGCATCGGCGAGGTGGTGCACGTCGAGAGCTGGTACGGCTACGACCTGGATGGCGACTACGGAAAAGCCATCATGAGCACCCCGGACAACTGGGTTCACCACCTGCCGGGCAAGCTATTTCAGAACAACGTCGACCACCTCTTCAACAAGGTGATGGAGTTTCTGCCTTCGGAGGATCTGTTGGTCCAGGCGACGGCGTTTCGGCGCCACAGCAAAACCTACGGCGACCGGCGGGATGCCCTCCTCGATGAACTGCGGGTCTACATGGCCGACCCGACCGGACCGACGGCCTACGCCACCTTCAGTTCGGCGGCCGCTCCCCGAGGCCACTGGGTTCGGGTCTACGGCACAAAGGGTTCGGCCACCGCCGACTTCAACCTGCGAACGGTCGAGGTCGCAGCCGGTGTCTCGCTGCCAACAAACCTCGGGCGACTGCTGCCGTCGATTACCAAGATCGGCAGTGCCGCCCGACAAGCGGTGACCAACACCGGACGCTTCGCCACTGCCGAGTTCCACTACTTCGCTGGCTTCCGTCGACTGCTCGACGCGTTCTACGCCAGCATCACCGACGGAGCCCCGGATCCGATTCCGCTGGCCGAGATGGAGCGCATGACCAGGATCCAAGATCGCATCTGGGCCCAGCTACCGGCCTCCGGCCTCGGCAGCCAATTGACTCCCATGGGTGGCTCCCCAGCCGCCGTTGGAGCCGAAGGCGCACCGGGTGGGGCTGCTGATCTCTCAGTCGGACAGAGGTTGGACAAACCATGATTCTGGTAACCGGCTCAAATGGGTTTCTAGGCTCGGCTGTAGTGAAGCGATTGGCTAACGAGTCGTCTGAAGCGATCCGCTGTCTGGTCCGGCCAGGGTCGTCAACCGCACGACTGGAGGCACTGATCGCCTCCAAACGGGTCGAGATCCAGCGAGGCACGCTGAACAACATCGACGACTGCAGGGCGGCGATCGACGGAATCGACACCATCTATCACCTGGCCGCAGGCATGGGTGGGGGAGCGATGGCCGACGTCTGGCTGACCACGGTCGTGGCCACCGACAACCTTCTTCGAGCGCTGGACGAGCGGCAAAGGGCCGGTCGCCAGCTAGCCAGATTCGTGCACTGCAGTTCGTTCTCGGTCTACGGCGTCGGGGCGCTGTCGGCGGGCTCGACCGTCGACGAGTCGACGCCCCTCGAAACGAATCGCAAAGCGGCCGATGACTACTCACACGCCAAACTGAGGCAGGAAGAGCTGGTAACCGCAGCCGCCGCCGATCAGGGTTTCGACCTGGTGGTCGTACGGCCTGGTGTGGTCTACGGCCCCGGCGGTGGTGGTCTTTCCAGAAGAATCGGAATCCGCCAGGGCGGGCTCATCGTCACCATGGGGGGCAAGAACCTTCTCCCGCTGTCCTATGTCGAAAACACTGCCGAGGCCATGGTGTTACTCGGTTCCCACCCCGACTCTGTCGGTTCCATCGTCAATATCCACGATGATGATCTGGTCTCGGCCAAGGACTTCCTGGCCCAGTACCGCAGCGATGCCGAGCCGCTGAAATCGATCCCACTGCCAAAACCGGCGACCAAGGCGCTGGCGCGAACCGTCGAGTGGTATCACAACCGCTCGAAAGGGCATCTGCCTGCGGCTATAACGCCGCATATGTTCCGCACGATCTGGGCTGGCAACCAATTCGACAACAGCAAGCTCAAGTCGTTCGGTTGGAAGCAAGCGGTATCGACCAAAGATGGGATGGCCCGGTACTTCGACTCGATTGCTCGGCAGCGTTCCGAGGAGCCGACCGCAACTTCATGAGCAACGGAGTCGTCGCATTCGCTATGGAATGGGTGCCGCAGTATCGCGCCGCGTTCTACGAGCAGTTGAGGGATGACCTCGCCGAACGGGGCATCGAGATGCGGCTGATCCATGGCGACCCGCCAGCGAGCCGCAAGAAGCGCAACGACGCGAAGGTCCTCGACTGGGCCACCTATGTACCCAACCGGCTTTGGACGGTGAAGGGCTTGGAGATAACCGCCCAGCCGGTGCTGAAGCACCTCAGGGGTGCCGACCTCGTCGTACTGCAGCAAGAGACCGGACTGGTTCTCAACTACATCATGATGGCCTGGTCTCGCGTCGGTGGACCACGGGTCGCGGTGTGGGGCCATGGCCATAACTTCAATCCGCTGGAGGCCAGCGGTGTTGCCGAACGGGTCAAGCGCACGGTCACGAAGTGGAGCGACTGGGCGTTCGCATACACCGAGCAGTCGGCCGGGGTGTTTCGGGACATAGGAATGGATCCACAACACATCACCGTGGTCCAGAACTCGTTGGACATCGCACCGTTACAGGCCGCGCTGTCCAAGTCGGCGAGCGCTGTCACCGACCCTGACCTGCTGTCTGAGGACGAGCAGCCTTCCCCCGAGATAGCGGCGCTGACCGCGTCGTTGGCAACCGAAGATAAGCGGGTGGCCTGGATCGTCTCCGCCCTCGACCGATGGAAGCGGGTGCCGTTCCTCATCGAGATACTCGACCGCTGCGCCGAGAGAATCGACGGGTTCGCGTTTGTCGCTCTCGGTGCCGGTGACCAAGCTCACTTACTGGTGGAAGCGGCGGAGACCAGGCCATGGCTGCACGCCCTCGGCGCCCGCTTTGGGGCCGACAAAGCTGCGATCGCCGCCCTGCCGTCGGTGACTATCCACCCCGGTTTGGCTGGACTGCACGTGATCGAGACCTTCGCTACCGGCTCGCCGATGGTCACCGCCGACATCGACTACCACAGCCACGAGGTGTCATACCTCGACGACGGCAACTCGGTGATGCTGCCGGCCGACGCGTCGGCCGACGATTTTGCCGCTGCCGTCGAGCGGCTGATGACCGACCCAGAAGAGCTGGCCAGGCTTCAGGCTGGCTGCGCCGCTGCCGCTGAGGTGTTCACCCTTCAGGCGATGGTCGGCAATTTCGCCGACGGCATCGCCGACGCACTCGCTGTGTATCGACAGGGCTAGATGGCAGCAGATCCCCAGAACCCCAATTCGCAGGGGTGGATTTCCAGGCAGTTGGCTAAGGCCGGTCCGGCGCTGGTCAATCGAGCAGGGTGGTCGCTCGTAGTCGAGCTGCTCCAGCTGGCCAGCTCGACCCTGGTCTTCCTGATCCTGGTGAAGTTCATGACCCAGGACACCTTCGGTGAACTCGGCTCGCTGTTGGCCCTGGTCTTTCCCGCGCTCAGCGTCGGCTCGATCGGCAGCCATTTCTTGCTGCTGCGTCGATCATCACAGGGGGAGGAGTTGGCCGAGGCGTGGAATAGGGCCATAACCGTGGGCTTTATCGGCCCGCTGGCCGCCGCAGGCCTGATGATCGTGCTCCGGCCGGTGCTGCTTCCGAACGTGGATGCCTGGGCCTACGTACTGGTATTCGTCGGCAACCTGCCGTTCTACTGGCTAAACGAGTTGGCGGTGTACCTGGGTGTTGGCAGCGGCCGCATGAAACAAGCGGCCCAGGTCAGGGCCATTCTGGTGTTCTTCCGGTTCCTAGCGTTGGCCTGGTTCGCCCTGTGGGGTGACGGCGGCCTGACCGACTGGGCCATGGCCAGCACGCTGAGCTTCGCCGCCGGTGGCTTGGGAGCGGTCTTCTTCGTCTCTCGGGTTTTCGGCCTACGGCCACGGTTTGTCCGAGGCGTTCATACCGATCTGCGGCCCGGCATGCCATTCTCGGTGAACTCAGCCAACGAGAGCCTCGTCGACGCCTCAGACCGGTGGCTACTCGGGCGCTTCGACCACAAGGCCGACGCGGCGCTCTATACCCTCGGTGCTCGGATAATCCAGTTCGGGTATCTGCCACTCCGCATTCTGCTGCGAGCCTACGATGCCGAAATGTTTGCCGCAGGCAAATACGGAATTCGCTCTGTTCTGCCGGTTACGAGGCGCATGATCAAGCCGGGTATGGGCGTTGCGGTGGCCGTTGGGTTGGGCTTCCTGCTTCTCGCCCCAGCGGTGCCCTGGATCGCCGGACCCGAATACGAAGAGTCGGTCGAGGTCATTCGGTTCCTGGCCATCCTGCCGATGATCCGCATGGTGCAGTACCTGGCAGGCAATACGCTCAGCGCCGCCGATCGCCAGCCATGGCGTATGGTCGCCGCCGGCTTGGCCATGGTGGTAAACCTCAGCCTGAACCTTTGGCTGCTGCGCGATGGCGACTGGCGGGTCGCGGTCTACACCACGTTCTTCAGCGAGGTTCTGCTGGCAGGCATGCTGATCGCCCTTGTGGCCTATGGCAGCCGAGCCGAGCTCCACAAAGCTCAGGCGCGAAGCTAAGGCTCAAGCAGTACAGAGCCAGAGCTAAAGCATCACTGAGTACGAGCCTGAGCTGCTTAGAGCCCGGAGAGTCTCAGCCGTTCGCTCGACGATCGTCGGCCTTGTAGTAGGCGTACTTGTCACGCCGGAACAGACCGCCACGCTCGAACTTCTGGCGGTTCATGACCGCACCGAGCAGCTTTGATCCGCTTCGTTCCAGGTCGGCCCGGACCTGAAGCAGGTCGGAGGTTTCCGTGCGTTCGGTGTCGACAACGACGATGACGCCGTCGACGTAGCGAGCGGCCGACATAGCATCGGCGGTGCTGAGTACCGGAGGCGTATCGACGACGATGTACTCGACGTCTTCTCGCTCCAGCTCCTTGATCATCTGCTCGAAGCGGTCGGAGTTCAACAGCTCGCCTGGATTGTTTGGCGGCCGTCCGGAGCGGATCAGCCACAGGTTCTCGATGCCCGGGACCTTTTCAGCGTTGAGTTCAGCGCTGTTTGACAGGTACTCGGAAAGTCCCGGTCGGGCAGCTTCCATACCGAAGAGCTTTTCAAGCGACGGACGGCGTAGGTCGGCGCTGACCAGCACCACCCGGGACCCGTTCTGGGCTAGGGCGATCGAAAGGTTGGCCGCTGTAAGGCTCTTACCCTCGGCCGGGGCCGAGCTGGTGACGATCAGCGAACTTACGCCGCTCGAAGTATTGAGGAACTGCAGCGAGCTACGCAGTCTCCTGAAGGCTTCTCTTGCCGCGGCGATACGAGAGGATCCGCCGGACGACAGCATGACGAGGCTGCTCGTACCGGTGCGGTGACCGATGCCCAGAGTGGGAACCGAGCCCATAACGGTTGTTCCCAGCGCCAGCGCCACGTCTTCTTCGTCGCGGGCGGTGGTGTCGAGCCGTTCGAGCAGGAAGGCACTGACGATGCCGATTAGGAGCCCGATAGCGAGCCCGCCCAGCAGAGTAAGGGCGGTGCCGATGCCGTCCGGTCCCTCCGGTTGTACCGCTCGTCGAGAAAGCACTGCGGCTTCCAGGCGGGTGGCGTTTCCCTGCGTTGCGGTGGCGACTCGGGTGTTAGCGGCCCGCACCTGGGTGTTGAGCTGAGCGATGTCGGCCTGATAGATGGCGATAAGTGAGTCGAGCTCTGTAACTCGCTGTTGGGCGACGGTCGACTCGGAGGCCTCCCTGGCTGCAGTTGCTCGGTCCTGGCGGGCCTGGGCCAGCGTTGTCTGCAGATTGTCGAGGCTGGTGTTCGCCGCCTCGATCTGAGTATTAGCCGAGTCGAAGATCGCCTGGTAATAGCCGAGAGCTTCACCTTCGCGGGCGTTGACATATGCGGTGGAGAAGGCGTTTGCGGTGACCCGGGACCGCTCAGCGTCTGGAGATGTGTACGCAACTTCTAGAGCGTCCGACTGCGGCTGGAAGGAGACGTCGAGATCTTTGAGGAGCACGTCGGCAGTTGTAGGCAGGCCCAGTCGAGTCCTCAACTCGTCTGTAGTAGCCACCTGTTCGAGGGCCACGATGGCCTGTTCGGCGGTAATGGTCGACCCGAGCACCTGACGCTCGCGCTCAAGATTGACCGCCGTCATGTTTCCATTGTTGCCGCGGACTGGCGTTGGGTTGACGATGACGGTGGCTGTTGCCGTGTAGGACTCGGTGCCGCTGGTGGCCAGCAGGAAGGCGCCGAGCAGGCCAAGCAGCGTTAGGGCAAGAACCAGCCACTTGCGGTGGCTTACGGCTTGGATGTAATCCTCTAGCCGGGCCGCTTCGCTGGTCTGATTGTTGGCTTGATACATCATTGGTGGGGGCTGTCCTTTACCGAACTGCAATGTTACTGGAAGTTGACCGCAGCTACTGCGTCGCCCCGTGATAAGGCACTGATCTCTGTGGCGTTCCAGATGGAGTCACTACTGAGTAGCGGACCGAGTGGAAGCCAATGCTGTTTCGAGAGTGAATCTTAGCCACGCCTGGAGGTTCGAAGGTGAGTGGTCAAACCATCAAGTGCTCCGCGACCCTGAGATAGTCGTGCCAGGCCCGAATTTCGGGTCGCCTCCCGTCGGGTAGCGGCGCCGAGAGCCGTCTGAAACAGCCCCTGAACTGATCGGAAGGCCGATCTTGCGGCCACGGTGAGCTTGCGTTGCAGCGATGGGTCGATATCGAGTTCGGCCCGGACCCAGGCGTCGGTGGAGATGCGCTCACGGTTGCGGCGCCATTCAATAGTTGTGCGGTCGGGAGACACGTACTCCTTTACCGATGCCGATGTGCTCCAGCGCAACGAGAGCCCCTGGTCTGCGGCCTGCATCGAGAATGTGGCGTCTTCGCCGTGGGGAAAGCGCGGATCGAATCGAAGTCCGGCGGCCCTGATCTTCACTAGATCGATAGCCACGTTGCCCGATCGCAGCCAATGAAGCTCCGCCCCGTCTTGGTGGTCGGGGCGAGCAAACATTCCGCTATCGAGCACCCACTGTGGGGGTGTCTCGACAAAGTCGAATAGAACGGGGCCGCCGACCATGGCTGCGCCGGTTTTGGTCATGATGTCCATCAACCCGTCTGGCCAGCCTGGCAACGCAATCTCATCGTCGTCGATGAACACCAACACGTCGCCGCTTACCTCGTCGAGCGCCCGATTTCGGCCGGCGACGATTCCGGCCGCACCTTCATGCACGTACCGGATTGGCTCATCGTGGGCGGCCTGCAAACGCTCGACGACCGGCCTAGCTAGGCCATCGGGGTTGTTATCGATAATGACGATCTCATGTAGCTGCCAACGCGATGCCGGTCCTGGGGCGGCCATGGCGACAACGCTCTCGACCGCCCGCCGGAGTTCATCGGTTCGGCGGAAGGTGAGCATGGCGATCGATACCAACCGAATATCGCCTGTTTGAGCTAGGTTTTGGCCGCTGTCGTTCATCTCGTGACGTTCTATCCAGGCAAGTTAGCGCGGTGCTGACTACAGTTCGTCCAGCTGCGAAGGCTCAATGGGAACCGCTATTTCGGAAACGAGCGGGCGGTACCTAGGTCGGTAGCACTACGAGAACGCCTATGCAATGCGGAGATTTGCCCCGCCATGAAATGCGTCAGTTCGCTTACGAGATCATGTACTCTAATGCCAGTGGGTAGCCGATCATCGCGCCGGGATGGTGACTGTGGCAAACGTTGATGTGCAGCTCTTTGAGCCTGCGCAACAAGAGCGACCCGAACATGTCGTCGGACCTCCACCGACCGTGCTCCGGGCCCGGCCAACCACCTATTCGCTGTACCTGAAGCGTCCGATGGACGTTGTCCTGTCGGCGCTCGGTTTGCTGGTGCTGTGCCCGGTGATGCTGATCTTGGCCGCCCTGGTGCGGCTCAACCTCGGCAACGGTGGCGTGATTTACCGCCAGCAGCGGGTCGGCCGCAATGGTCAGGCCTTCGATATCTATAAGTTCCGTTCGATGATGCCAGACCGACGGGGCGACGATCAGGCATACATTGGCCCTGAGCGTCGCAAGTCCCACAAGTCGGCTGACGATCCCCGACACACGCCGTTTGGACGTTTCCTGCGGTCGAGCAGCCTCGACGAACTACCGCAGTTGGTAAACGTGCTGCGAGGAGACATGAGCCTGATCGGACCCCGACCAGAGCTCGTCTCGGTGGCCGCTCGTGAGGGTTTCCTAGTCCACCCTCGGCACCTTGAGCGCCCCGGTATCACCGGCCGCTTCCAGGTCTCGGACCTTCGGGCCAAGAACCGGATCTCGGCTGGGCTTCACCTCGACGTTTCCTATGTGGCTGATATTCGCTTCCGAAGCGATATCGCCATCATGTTCAAGACGCTGTTCGTCTTGTTTGGGCGAGGCAGTTGACCGATCGGCACGGTCGGCGTCGGTTCCTCTTCGTCTGCACCGCGAACATTTGCCGCTCACCGACAGCGGAGCTTCTGGCCCGTCGGCGTTTCGGCGAGGACGAGTTGCTCTTCCGGTCGGCAGGCTTCCTGCAGATCGACGGCGGTTGCCCCGCTGAGTTGGTCGACGTCCTACAGGGCCGTCAGATCGATGCCACGGCGCACCAGAGCTACCTGCTCGACGAGACCAGCATCAACGCCGCCGACCTGCTGCTGACCATGGAAGGCAGCCACGTCCAGAAGGCCACCATGCTGGCCCCTGACGCCTTCGCCAAGATCGTTCCGCTGAAAGAGGCCGCTGCGGTCCTCAGCGACTGGAGCGACGGTGGAGGCTCGGCCACGGACCCGGTTACCGTTGAGCGTTTTATAGAGAGGCTGAACACCGATCGTGATCCGAGGCAGTATCTCGGCACACGCTGGGATGTTGCAGATCCCTACGGCGGTCGACCAAAGCAGTACCGAGCAGCGGTCGACGAGATCGAGCAGTTGGTTTATTCGGTCGTCGGCCGCCTGCGCTGACCCAGGCGATGTAGTGCCAGCGTGAGCACGGCCTTTAGATAGTCGACAACGACGATGCTGTTTAGCTTGGTTTCGCCGCTGTGGCGCTCGCCGAACCGGTAGCCGACCTCGGTGACCGAAGGTTTTGGGCCCCGAGCCAGGAACTCGAGCAAGATCTTGAAACCCTTTGGGTCGATGTCGTTCGAAAGCAGTTCGAACCGTTCTCGGGACAGGGCGAAGAAGCCGCTCATCGGGTCGCTTATCGGAACGTTGAGCAGCAGGCGAGCGAGGGTGGCTCCAATCCACGAAATCAGCCGTCTCCTTCGGGAGAACGAGCCGTAGTCGCCACCTGCGACACTTCTGCTGGCGACGCTTAGATCGCTACCGCCCTCGACGATGCCTGATACAAGGTCGGGAATGCATCGCTCGTCGTGCTGGAGATCGGCATCGATGACGACGATGACGTCACCACGAGCCTGGGCCATACCGGCAAGGATGGCGGAGGAGAGCCCCCGGTCTTGGCGGCGTCGAATAACGCTGATCCGGTTATCGCTCGCCGCTTCTAGCTGAGCTAGACGCCATGTTTGATCTGGTGAATCATCATCGACGAGCACAATCTCATAGCAGGTCCCATCGAGGGCCACTCTGAGCCGTTCGAGTAGGAGAGCGACGTTTCCCGCCTCGTTGTAGGTGGGAACGATGACTGAGGTCATGACCTGCCGAGGCTTGCCCGTGGTCTCCGAGCGGGTAAAGCTGACCACTTCCGACACTGGCGCCTGCGCTAGTGGTACAACAGAACTCGTACTTTCCTGGTCGTTTCCGTCGACGGTTCTCAGGCGCACAGGTTGGCCATCGGCACAACACCCGGGAATGTGAGAATATCCAACCGAAGCTGACCAGGCTTCGGAATCCCCCATCTACCAGGGCGAGGATACGAGGTTTCGCTTTGCTGATTTCGCAGCGGGTAACCGGTGGACCGCTGGCACACCTGGCCTACGGGGCCTGGTCCGAGGCTGAGGATGTCTTGGCATCTACAACCGGCTGGCCGATCGGACTGCTAGATCGGCACGGCATGGAGCCTCGTATCCGTGTACGCAGGATCGCTGGCCGCGTCGCCCGCCGAGCCTTGCGCCGACAGATTCTCGTGCCACCGACTCGCCTCGGACCGACCGTCGACGGTGCCGAGCATGTCTTCTTTCTGGCCCACGGCCCCTGGGATCTACCGCTACTTGAACAGCTGAAGTCGCTACGAGGGAGCGGCGCAATCATCTCGATGTGGATGCCGGAGGTCTGGCCAGTCGAACTCGGCGACCATCGGCTGGCGTTCGAGAGCTACTCGATGGTCGATCACATCTTCGTTGGCATCGACGAGGCGGTTGAACCGCTACGCCACATCGCCCCCAACTCCCAGGTTCGCGTGTTGCCTCCGGCGGTAGACGTCGAACGGTTCCGGCCAACCGTCGTGGGCCTGGAGCGGGGGATTTCTATCCTTGGTATCGGCCGGCGGGACCCGGCCCAGCACGAGGAGCTACTCGACTGGGCAAGCAGTCGGGGCAAGCTGTACGTCTACGACACTACGAAGAGTCGGGCCATCGATTGGAGAGAACATCGCCAGGCCCTGGCCAACTGGTATCAGCATTCGGACATAGCGATCTGCAACTACGCCAAGATGGGCGCCGATGCCGAAACCGGCGGCCTACGGGTTCTGCCCGGCAGGCTGTTCGAAGGGCTGGCCGCTGGCGCCATCATGGTGGGTATACCACCGGATATTGCCATCCAGCACCGGGTGTTGGGTACCGATGTGGTCGAGCCCCTCGATGAGTCAGATGGCGCGCTTGCCGCGATGCTCGACCGATTGATCGACAGCGATGCAGCCCTGGCGATTCGGGCCCGCAACATCGCTCTGGCGTGCCGGGGCCACGATTGGGGTCACCGTTGGCAGTCGATGTTCAATGTGCTGGGAATAGAAATCCCGTGCGGACTGAAGAGTCGGCTGGAGGGCCTTTCCAAAGCGGCGGACGAGGTTGAGGAGCTGGCCGCAGCCGCCGACGAGCCAGAGCTACTGATCCTCGAAGATGGGATTGACGTCGATCTAGGGCCTGGTAGCCGTCAATAGCTGAGTGATTCCGCCGGAGAGCTGAAACCGCTCCACTTCGATCAATCCGCTGCGTCGTAGCATCTCGATCATCTCTTCGGGCGGCGGGAGGTAGGAGACCGACCGCGGTAGGTATGCATAGGCGCCCCGGTCCGACAGTAAACCGCCGACCTGGGGAACAACTTTGTTGAAGTAGACGCCATGCCCCCAGCGCATGATCGAATTGTCGGGGCGGGACACGTCGAGCAGGGCGATCCTGCCGCCGGGGCGCACAACCCGGTGCAGTTCGGCGAAGAACGGCTCCAGCCCAACAAGGTTACGGAGGGCGAAACCGCACACCGCGGCATCGACCCCGCCGCCGGCGATCGGTAGTTGCAGCAGATCGCCCTGGATCAGTGGGGCGCCCGTTCTGGCAGCGCTCAACATGCCGAACGAAAGATCGACCCCGATGGCGTGATGACCATTGTTTTCGAGTTCGACGGAGAAGTCTCCGGTGCCGCACGCCAGGTCAAGTACGACCGACCCTGGTTGCAGGTCGAGGGACCGCTGCGTCCGGCGCCGCCAACCCACATCCATACGAAACGACATGACTCGGTTGACCATGTCGTAGCGGGGGGCGATCGTGTCGAACATGGACTGGACGGCAGCCCGTTTGGCTTCGCCCTCAGGCAATTGATCGGTCGGCATTGAGGCCATTGCTACACGGTACGGGTCTCACACCTCGGGGCGACGAGTCGAGCGGCAAAGTTTGCCATTCAGCACTGCAGGGTCTCGCTTGGCACCACACCTGAGTCGAAGTACTCGGCCACCGCAGCGCGGGCGCACTGGCTTTTGCCGTATGCGGTGTGGCCCGCATCGTCGACGATGACCAAGCCAGATGACGCCAGCATCTCGGCGACCTTGACCGCATTGGCCAGCGGAGTCGCGGCGTCACCGCTGGTCGACAGCACCAGAATCGGCTTCGACCCAGGGGCTGAGACCGGCCCCGGGGTACCGACCGCCGGCGTCGGCCAGTGGGCACAGCTTCGGACCTCGTTCGCCAGCGCTGCTCCGAAGCGGGGCGCCAATTCTGACAACTCGGCTGCCGCAGCATCCCAACCTTCAGCCCCGATCGGTGAAGGGCTGTCGATACACGAAACCGCCAGGTAGGCGGCGAAGCTGATCCCCCCGACGTAGAGATCATGGAGTCGTCCGAGCTCGGTTGAGTCACCCCGATCGGCATCAGCCAGCGCCGACGCGTAGCGTTGCCACAGATTCTCGGAGTACATGGCTATCAGGGTGGCGATTTCCAGCTCAGCGCTGCCGACACCGCCCTCGGGGCCGGTCTCGTCGAGTCGCCTGGCAAGTCGATCGTAGGTTGCGGCCAGGCCAGCACTAGGGCAGCTGAGCACAGCTCCGCAGGCCTGGTCGAGGTTCACGAAGGACTGTTCGAAGGCCAACGCCTGCTGGCGCAACAGATCGATCAGCGAAAATGACGGGTCGACCACTCCGTCGAGCACCATGTGACCAACCAACTTGGGGAACCGCTCGGCGTAGCGCAACCCGATCATGGTGCCGTAGCTGAGGCCGATGTAGTGCAGCTCCGCGTCGCCGACCGCTTGGCGTAGAAGGTCGAGATCGGCGACGACCGAGTCGGTGCTCAGATGGGGGAGTAGTAGACCATCGCTCTCACCGCATGCTTCGGCAAGTGCCTTGGCCTGCTCATCGAGCGCCGACACTTCGGCCGGGTCGTCTGGCGAGAAGTCGGGCCGTGGCCCGGCGGTCAGGTTGATCTCACATTCCAATGGGGAGCTTCGGCCGATGCCTCGGGGGTCGAAGCCGACGAGGTGGTATCGGGCCATCGTTTCTTCGTCGAGTCGGAATCCGTTCCGGATGGAATTGATGGCGGAGCCGCCCGGACCTCCGAGGTTGACAAAGATCGTTCCTAACGGCTCCCCGGCCGAGGGCACCCTGGCCATAGCGATCTCGATACGTTCACCATCGGGAGCGGCGTGGTCGAGCGGCACAGCGACCGCGGCGCAATCAAGACCGCTGAAACAATCAGACCATGCCGCAGCTTCGACCTGGAACGGTGCAGCCGTCGTAGACAGCGTTGCTGTCGGCGCTGGCGCCGATGTCGTCGTCGAGATAGCGACTGAAGACGCTGTTCTTGTCGATTGGACTGGGTTCGAGGACGCAGTTACTTCCGGACTCGTCAGGTCTTCGGCTGAGCTGCACCCGGCAGCGACAATCGCCAGCAGGACCAGGATGGCAACCGTTCGCAGCCCTTTGATCGGAACCGAGCTTCTACTCGAACCAGATCTTCTGGTACTCGCGGGACTGAACATGAACCACTGCCACCGCCAGAGCGGTCGGGAAGACCGTGCGGTTCAGAAAGATCAGGATCCGCTCAAGCGCATCTAAACGAAGGACTGCGCCGACCAGCGGCAAGATCTCGAGCACTGCGGCTAGGCAGGCGCATATCGCTAGCAGGATGTAGCCCCAGCGCTTGTTGTTAGCGGTGGCAAAGGCCCCGCCGAACAGACCGATGTAGATCAGCAGCAGTTCGGGCCTGCTGGCTACGCCAAGCATTCCGAATACCGCACTGATATAGCCGAGGATGACGCCAGCCTGCAGCGTCTGAGGGTGGGAGCGATTCAGCCACTGATTCATACTGACAACAGTATGGTGCCTACCGGTGTCAAACTGGTTGCGCAGCTCGAACTTTCGTTATTCGGTGAGGTTTGCCGCTGGTTTCGTCGATAGTGACACGGCAGTGGTACCGGCAGCTGTGGCCTGTGAGTTTGACTTGTCGCCTGCCGCCAGCTGACCGCAGGCGGCGTCGATATCGGTGCCCCGATTGGCCCGCACCGTTGCGTTGACGCCGCGGCGTTTTAGGTCTGAGACGAACTCGTCGATGCGAGGTCGGGGTGTGCCGACCGTTGGATAGCCAGGCGTGGGGTTGAGCGGAATGAGGTTCACGTGTGCTCGGGCGGCGATGGCAACGGCGGCCAACTCCTCGGCATCGGAAGGTCGATCGTTTACGCCATCGATCATGGCCCACTCCAGGGAGACCCGTCTGCCGGTTCGTTCGCGAAATAGCTGGCAGGCGGCGATCAGGTCGTCGATGGGGTGTCGAGCGTTGATCGGCACCAACTCGGTGCGCAGTTCGTCGTTGGCGGCGTGGAGCGAAAGGGCTAGCCCGACCTGGAGTCGTTCCTCGGCGAACCGCAGCATCTGGGGTACGAGACCGACCGTTGAAACGGTGATGTGTCTGGCTCCGATTTCGAAGTCGGCGATAAGCCGGTGCAGCGATTCGATGAGTCGGTCGTAGTTGGCTAGCGGCTCGCCCATGCCCATAAAGACGATGTTTGAGAGCCGGCGGGGAGCGGCGGCCCGGCGGGCCGCGACCACCTGTTCGAGGATCTCACCGACCGAGAGGTTCCGCTGGTAGCCGGCTTGGCCAGTGGCGCAGAACCCGCAACCCATGGCGCAGCCGGCTTGGCTGGAGATGCACACGGTCGACCGTTCGCGATAGTGCATCAGCACGGTTTCGACCTGAGCCCCGCCGTCGAGATTCCACAACCACTTGAGCGTTTGGCTATCCGAAGACGTTTGGGTCTGCGCCAGTTCGAGCCCCGGTGCTACCTGGCTGGCGAGATCGGCCCGCAGTGCCTTTGGAAGGTTCGTTTGGTCTTCCGGGGCCTTGTCGTGCTGATAGAGCCCCTGCCAAATCTGGTCGACGCGATAGGACGGGTGGCCCTCGAGCAGGCTTCGGTAGCCATCCCGGTCGGGAGTCCATGGCGACAGCAGTCCGCCTGCAGCAGCGGAACCACCTGTTGGCGCATCTGTAGAAGGCGCGACGGTAGAGCTGTCGGCTGGATTGGAGATGGATGGCTGAGAAGTGGTCATCTGGTGACGGCCGCGATCGTCGTGTAGACGGCCCTCCTCTAGCCTACGCTCGCTTCTGCCAGGCGGTGTCGGTTCTATGGCGTTCGAAACCAAGCTTGTAGTAGGTGCGAAGTGCCGGTTCGTTATCGGCCTCTACATAGAGCATGCCGGTCGTTAGACCTTGGTCTACGAGCCATGACAGGCCAGCGGCGGTCATCGGTTTGCCTAACCCCTTGCCGTGATGATCAGGATCGATGCCGATGGCGTAGATTTCGCCGAGTCTCGGTTGCCCCTCGGACAGCGGTTCGTGGATCTTTGTCCAGCAGAAGCCAGCCAGATGTTCCGGATCGTCCGGGTCTTGGTAAAGCCGAATGCCATCGGGATCGAACCACGCCTGGTTGGAGGCGTTCTCGAGGTCTTGCAAGCTCATGTTGCCCTGGTCTGGATGAGAAGCAAAGGCCCGGTTGTTCACCCGTAGCAGCAACTCTTCATCCTGGCCGGGTACGAAGGGGCGGGTCTCGAGCGTCGGAACGTCCAAGGGCAGGGTGCAACGCAGCTGGTGCAGCGATCGCAGTTCATCGAAGCCTTCCCGGTTGGCCAGCGCTCGGTGCCACGACTCCGCTGGTTTGCCCCACAGTTCGATGGTCTTTGCTCCCGATGCAGCGATGGACCGTTCGAGGGCGTGATAGAGCGCGGCGAGCAGCATTTGTCCATCGGCGCCGGCGGCTCGAGAGGCGGCGAGCAGGCCATCGAGTTGTAGGCGTTCTCGGTCGACGGTGCCGCCCAGATAGGCGATCGGCTCGCCGTCGGCCTCGGCGACGGCCGCGATTAGGTCAGGTCCTGGCTTCCAGCTGTGGAAGCGGTCATCGCGGTACTCGGCGGAAAGAGCCGAGTCGAGCACGGTTTGGGCAGATTCGGCGATCCAATCTGTGGGTGGGCGATTCTTGCCGGTCGTTGCCGGGTCGATGATGTGGATGTTCACCGGTTGGTTAGATCTTGATGAGCTGGCGTTCACCCAACGCAAAGTAGCCCCGAATCGGTGCGAACGAGCGATGCGGTAGCCCGACAGTCGCGTTTCAAAGCACGTGATCGACCAAAAGGCAATATTTTTTGCGAATATCACCCCANNCCGCCACCTGGTAGCAGCGAATACGGGGATCCGCCGCCCCGTATCGCGCCGTCGGCGCCCCGTCTTTTCGGGGCGCCGACGTTTTTTTCTAATTTCTAAAGCGGTGGTTCGGTAGAGGGGAAACCATAGTCTTCTGGGGGTTTTTGGCCACGCTTGGTCATCCGTGGACCATCGGTGGTGGCGATGATGAGCTGGTCCAGCAGGGGTGTCTTGAGTTGTCGATGCACCTGTCGGCTGGGGAAACTCGAAGTGTGAAATCGGACCAATTTCAGGGTTCTTTGATGTGCTTCATTGGAGATTGATATGAACCAATGTTGGTTCATCTATTTGCATCTTCTGTGAGGTTAGGCTCGCTCGACCCGCCGCAGGATTTTGCTCAGTCGACGCACCGCGGTCTGCAGCTGGCGTTCGACCTCTAGCACCTCGATGAGCGCATCGTCGTCTTCGCCGGCCTCTCTTGCTACCTGGCCGAGGCGAACCGTTAGGTCATCGAGGGACGCCGAAAGCGAGCTGAGGGCATTCTTATCCAGAGGCATTGGTGCTGGTTCCTTATCTCTGTCTCTGTCTCAGACGGCACAATTCGGCACCGACGGTTGGCCGACCACGCTACCGTCGGGGCCGTGCTCAATCGTCTTGATCTACGCGGTCTGGATCTCTCGTCCGATCTGGTCGACAAGCTTCCCCGACCGAACATTGCCGGTGAAGGCCCTCGCGCTGCGGTGACCGAAATCATCGCCAGGGTTCGTGCTGAAGGCGACGCTGTGCTCCATGAGCTGACCAGCACCTTCGATGGGGTGACCCTCGATGCCCTCCGGGTGTCCGAAGCCGAACTCGACGCAGCGGTCGACCAACTGCCCACCGAGCTGCGGTCAGCCATGGAGGCCTCGATCGAGAGCATCGAACGCTTTCACCAACATCAACTCCGTGATCCCGAGCTGATCGAGAGTGACGGCCTAAATATCCGTGCCTATCAGCGGCCGATCAGACGAGCTGGGTTGTACGTTCCCGGCGGTCGAGCCGAATACCCGTCGACAGTTCTGATGACCGCGGTGCCGGCCAGGGTGGCCGGGGTGCCGGAGATAGCGCTCTGTGTGCCGCCAAACGCCAAGAGCGGAGGAATCGCACCGTCGGTGCTGGCCGCAGCCCGCTTGGCCGGGGTGTCCGAAGTGTTCGCCGTCGGCGGCGCTCAAGCGGTTGCAGCNNATGGCCTACGGCACCGAGTCGATCGCGGCTGTCGACGTCATCGCTGGACCGGGGAACATCTATGTCGCCCTGGCAAAGCAGGAGGTGGCGGGAGACGTCGGCATCGCCGCTGCATTTGCCGGTCCGTCCGAAGTCGTTGTGGTCGCCGATCACACCGCCGAGCCCGAATACGCGGCGATCGACGTGATCTTGCAGGCCGAGCACGGCCCCGATGGCCTGGCTTGGCTCGTGACCTGGGATGAAGCGGTAGCCGACACGATCTGCGCCGCTGGCGACCGGTTGCTGGCCAGCGCCCCCAGGGAGGACGATGTGCGGGCCACGCTCTCCGAGGGTGGCTACGTTGCCCTGGTCGATAGTCCACAAGCAGCGGTGCAGGTGGTCGATGCAATCGCCCCCGAGCACCTCGAACTGCAGTGCGAGAACGCCGAAGCGCTAGCGGTGACGGTGGAAAATGCCGGAGCGATCTTCTGCGGGGCCTTCGCTCCCGCTTCGCTCGGCGACTACATCGCCGGGCCTAGCCATGTGCTGCCAACCTTCGGCTCAGCCCGGTTCGCTAGCGCCCTCACCGTCGGCGACTTTATGAAAGACCACCACATCGTGACCGCAAACTCGGGTGCACTGGCCCGGCTCGGTCCGCACGTCATCGCCCTCGCCGAGCAGGAGGGCCTCGACGCTCACGCCGAATCGATCCGGCTCAGACTCCGTGATATCGACCCGGGCAGATCCGATTCGGGAGCCACCTCTGAAACCGAAGCTGGGGAGCAGCCATGAGTCGACCACCGGTACGAGACGATCTGGCGGCGCTGACCGGCTATCACTCACCGCAGGTAGATGTTGAGGTGCGGCTCAACACCAATGAGGCTCCGGAGCCGCCACCGGCGGAGTTCAGCGCTGCTGTGGCCGAGGCGGTCAAGACGCTGGAGTGGCATCGTTACCCTGATCGTGCGGCTACCGAGCTGCGCCGGGCTATCGGTGAGATCTACGACCTCGGCTTCGAGCAGGTTTTCTGCGCCAACGGGTCGAACGAAGTGCTACAAACGCTGCTGCTGACCTTTGCCGGGCCGGGTCGCAAGACCCTCACCTTCGAACCGACCTATGCCCTGCACAGCCACCTGAGCCGTATCACCGGCTCGGAACCGGTAGCGATCGATCGCGATGGCAATTTCAGCCTCGACCCCAGCCGAGCAGCCGCCGCGGTGCGAGCCGAGCGGCCGGCCGTCACCTTCCTGTGTTCACCGAACAACCCGACCGGGCTTGTTGAGCCAAACGAGGTCATCGACGAGGTGCTAGCCGCGGTCTCCGAGGTCAATGGCCTGCTGGTCGTCGATGAGGCATACGGCGAGTTCGCCCCGCGCTCGGCGGTCGAACTGCTCAACGAGGACGTGCCGCTCGTCGTCACGAAGACCTACTCCAAGACCTGGGCCATGGCCGGAGCGCGTCTCGGGTATCTGCTCGGTCCGGAGTGGCTGATCGAGAAGCTGGAAATGGTTGTGTTGCCATACCACCTCGACTCGGTCAAACAGGCCGCCGGTCTGGCCGCACTGCAATTTGTCGACTCGATGAATGCCAGAGTGGCTTCGATCGTGGAAGAACGGGGCCGGGTACAGACCGCTCTGGCCGAGATGGGCGCCGAGGTGTGGCCCTCTGGCTCTAACTTCGTTCTGTTCCGACCGCCGATGCCGGGCGACGAGATCTGGCAGGCCCTTGTCGACCGGTCGGTCCTGGTCCGCAACACCGCCAGCTGGGATCACCTCGATGGTTGCCTACGGGTAACGATCGGCACCGGCCCGGATAATTCGCGATTTCTGGCCGCCCTTGCCGACATACTGGGAGCCCCGAATCCGACGGGCGAAACCCCGACCTCGTCGGGCGAAAAAGAGAGCGATGCTTAAGATGGCCGGCCAAAGATCCAGTAGTAAGAGCCGCTCGACGGCCGAAACCTCGATCGAGCTTTCCATCGATCTCGATGGCAGTGGCCGGACCGAGATCGACACCGGAATCCCGTTCTACGATCACATGCTCGATCAGCTTGGTCGTCACGGCTCGTTCGACCTGTCGGTAAAGGCCGAGGGCGACATCCATATCGACAGCCACCACACCGTCGAAGACACCGCCATCGTGCTTGGTCAGGCGTTTGGCGAGGCGCTCGGAGACAAGGTCGGCGTGCGCCGTTTCGCCAGCGGGCTCTATCCGCTCGATGAGGCGCTGGTCGAAGTGGCACTCGATCTATCCGGCCGGCCGTTCTTCGCCTGGAACGTGGAGATGCCAGAGGCCATCCCGCTCGGCACGCCACCGTTCGATCCGTCGCTGGCCGAGCATGCGATGCACAGCTTCGCCACCAACGCCGGTATCACGCTGCACGTCTCGTTGAAGGCCGGTCGCAACGTGCACCACATCATCGAAGCATCGTTCAAGGGCCTGGCCCGCTGTCTGAAAGACGCGGTTCGGATCGAGGGTTCCGATGTGCCATCGACGAAGGAAACGCTCTGATGCCCGAGCACACCGGCGCAGGGCCGTCGGCAGCAGTGCCGACGCTGGCGGTACTCGACTATGGCATTGGTAATCTGCGTTCGGCCCAAAAGGCTCTGCAGCACGTCGGGGCCGAAGCGCATCTCACCGCCGATCCGAGCGTGATTGAACAGGCCGACGGCGTTGTATTGCCAGGTGTCGGAAACTTTGGAGCCTGCATGCAGGCCCTTGTCGACACCGGTCTCGCCGATCAGGCCCGCAAGGCCGTCGAGCGAGGCCAACCGTTCATCGGAATCTGCGTCGGCATGCAGATGCTGTTTGACGGTTCTGATGAGTCGCCAGAGGTACCGGGCCTCGGGTTGCTGCCCGGCCGGGTGCAGTGGCTACCCGACACGGTGAAGCGGCCACAGATGCAGTGGAATCAGCTCAAGACAGTTGACCATCCGCTGATGAACGGCCTCTCAGGAGCCTGGGTCTACTTCGTGCACAGTCTGGCTCCGGTTACCGGCGCCAACGTGATCGCTACCACCGACTACGGCGGCCCCGTCGTCGCTGCCGCGGCCAGGGACAACGTGTACGCAACCCAGTTCCATCCCGAGAAGTCGGCCAAGGCCGGTCTGCGGCTGCTGTCCAACTTCGTCGAGCTGTGCGCTAGCAACCAGAAACTGGGGACCGACAGAACATGAAGCTCTATCCGGCAATCGACCTTCGCGACGGTCAGTGCGTGCGCCTCTACCAGGGCGACTACGACAAACAGACGACCTACGGCGACAACCCGGTGGCCCAGGCCGAGGCGTTCATTGCCGAGGGTGCGTCGGTGTTGCATGTCGTCGATCTCGACGCGGCCCGAACCGGGGAGCCGACTAATCGGCCGGTAATCGGTGCCATATGTGAGGCTCTCGATGTGCCGGTTCAAGTCGGCGGGGGAGTGCGCTCGGTCGAGGCAGCCCAGGCGCTGTTCGATCTCGGCGTCGATCGGGTGGTCATCGGCACCGCGGCGATCGAAAACCCGGGCCTGGTGGCCGAGCTGGCCAGCCAGGGCCACTCGATCGTCGTCGGGCTCGATGCCCGAGGCGACAACGTGGCCACCCACGGCTGGACCACCGATAGTGGCGAGACGGTGGCTGATCTGGCGGCGCGCTTTGCCGATGCCGGGGTGATGGCGCTTGTGGTTACCGAAATCAGTCGCGATGGCACCCTGGAAGGCCCCGATGTGGCCGGATTAGAAAAGCTGCTCGCTACGACCGAGATTCCGATCATCGCCTCCGGCGGTGTCGGCGCTCTTGGCCATTTGACCACGCTGTCCGAGGTAGAGATCGCCACCGATTCTGGTCCCCGCACGCTTGCCGGTGCGATCGTCGGGCGGGCTCTCTACGAGGGTAAGTTCTCCGTTACCGAGGCCCTGCAGGCCGCGGAACATGCCGCTGCACCTGGTGGCCCGATCAGCGGGGAATCGAAATAATGAAGGTCACAAGGGTGATTCCGTGCCTCGACGTGGCCGATGGCCGAGTGGTCAAAGGCGTGAATTTTGTCGACCTGCGCGACGCTGGTGATCCTGTCGAGTTGGCGGCGATCTACGACCAGCAGGGTGCCGATGAGCTGGTGTTTCTCGATATTGGGGCGACCCACGAGAACCGTGAGACCACCGTTGCCATGGCTACCGCAGTGGCCGAGCAGGTGTTCATTCCGTTCACCATCGGCGGCGGCATTCGTTCGGTCGACGATGCCCGGGCCCTGTTGCGGGCCGGTGCCGACAAGGTCTCGATCAATTCAGCAGCGGTCGCTCGACCGGAGCTTGTCGCCGAAATCGCCGCCGAGTTCGGGTCGCAGTGTTGCGTCGTCGCTATCGACGGCCGGCGAACCGAGGACGGTGATGGCGGCGCCAACCCCGACATCGAATCGGGCTTCGAGGTTTACACCCACGGTGGTCGCAAGGCGACCGGTATCGATGTGGTGGCCTGGGCCGAGCGAGTGGTGGCACTGGGGGCCGGGGAAATTCTGCTGACCTCGATGGACCGTGATGGCACCCGCGAAGGGTTCGATCACCCGATGACCAGCGCTGTCGCAGCCGCGGTCAACGTTCCCGTCATTGCCTCCGGTGGTGTCGGCTCGGTGCAGGACTTGGCCGATGGGGTCACAAAGGGAATGGCCGATGCGGTCCTGGCGGCCAGCATCTTCCATTTCGGCGAGGCCACGATCGCCGACGCTAAGGCCGCTCTCAGCTCTGCCGGAGTCACCGTACGCCCGGCCTGATAGAGCCACCGTTGCTTGCCGCGACCAAGCGTGGGCGATGGGTGTCAGAGGTCGGCAAGCAGTAACTCGGCCATCTCGTCGAGTTCTCTCGTCGTACTCGTTGGGCCGCCAGCTGAGCGCCACACAAACTCGCCGATCAGTACGCGATACATCAGCCGGGCGCGCCGCTCGGCAATCGGGCGGGCAAGTCCTGCGGAATGCAGCATTTTGCTCACGAAATCCAGTCGGAGCGCGTCAACCCTGCCGACCGCTTCTGCCACAAGATCGTCGGTCCCAGCCCACGCCCGGATGCCGGTTTCGATTGCGTCGCCGGTGGGATTGGGGGCAAAGGTCAACGATGCAAGCTGGCGCAACTGCTCTGTTGGGCCAGCAGCGGTGTCGACGACCTGTTCGATGATGTCACCGGTGCCGAGGCGCTCCCACTCTTCGAGCATGGCCAGATGCAGCGCCCGTCGATTCTCGAAGTGGTGATAGAAGCTGCCCTTGGTCACGCCAAGACTCTTCGCCAACGGTTCGACCCGTAGCGCGTTGATGCCCCCATCGCAGAGCACATCAAAGGCGCCTGAAATCCATGCAGAGCGTGACAACTTTCTCACCGGCTTCTTGGCCATACCCCTTCCACCATACGGGTCCGTACGTTACGGTAAAACATACGCAACCGTATGGAGTGCACATGACCACGTCACAACTCGTCACCGCTGGCTGCCTTGCCATGCTCGGCGTTGCACATTCGGCGTTGGGTGAGACCGACATCCTTCGACCGCTGTTCGCTGCCGAGTGGCGGACCACCATGCCCCGATGGGCGGTGGTGAAGATCCTGCGATTCGCTTGGCACCTGACATCCGTGGCCTGGTTTGCGCTGGCGGCGATCGTGCTCGGCGCCGATCCGCTCGTAGCGGTTGGCGTGATGTCATTGGTTTCGGCCGCATCGATATTCGTCATGCTTCGAGGCCATCTTGCGTGGCCACTCTTTTTGCTCGCCGGGCTTGCTGCGTTATACGGCTCACAGGCCTTCGGGTCGTCCGTATTGCTGGTGATCTCAGTTGGAACCGCCGGTGTTGTCCTAGCCGCCGCAGGGCTGCATGTGTACTGGGCCGTCGGTGGTCGTTGGCTGATCGAGCGAGCTTCACCGACCACCCCTGGAAACACGAAGTCTCAGCCAGGGCCGTTCATCACCCTTGTGGTGGCGGTAGTTCTCGCCGCCTTCGCCGGGCTCATTCTGATGACCGCATTCGACAGCGGGCCTCCAGCACTGCGGTGGCTGGTGGCGATCGGCGTCGCTGTCCTCACCGTTCGGGCTATTGGCGACAATCGTGTCGTCGGGTTCAGTAAGAAGATTCGTGATACGGCGTTCGGACGGGCTGACGAGCAGTACTTCACGCCGTTGATTGTCTTCTTGGCTCTCGGCGCAACCGCCGCCCTACTCACCTAACGATGCGGGGCGCCAGGCGATGTTCAGCTGGCGGCAGTCAACCGGCTGAGCAGCTCGGCCGCGGTGTCGCGCACCGTTCCCAGGCCGCTGGCGAAGAAGTGGTTGGCTCCTTCGGCGACGGTCAACGAGGTGTTCTGCCAGCTGTCCACGATGCCGGTGACCTGCTCTGGCGGCCGGAAGTCATCGACCGAACCGGTGACGATTACTTTCTCCCGAGGGTCGGGACCAGCCATCATCTCCGCGGTAGGCACGACCCGCAGCGGCGGAGCCACCGCAAACCAGGCATCGATGCGTTCATCGTCGACCGCCAGAGAGACGTCGGCGCCGAATGAGTAGCCGGCGAGGATCGTAGGAAGATCGGGCCAGCGGCTATCGAGCGCATCGAGGGCTGCGGTGACGTCGAGACGTTCAGCGCCACCCTCGTCGTGTTGGCCTTCGGATCCGCCGGAACCACGGAAGTTGAAACGTATGCAGGCAGCTCCCTGCCCGGCGAGGTGATCGAAAAGAGCTGCGACCACGTTGCTGTACATGTCGCCACCGTAGAGAGGGTGGGGGTGGCAGATAGCGACCGTGATGATCGGGTCGGCCGGAGAACGCAACTGCGCCACCAGCTGGAACCCATCGGAGGTCTGTATCTTGAGCGACTCGGTGGAATCGGGGTCAGCCATAGACCCGACGGTACTCGGCGACCACCGAGCGGGGCCAGTGACGCATTCGCTTCTCTCACACCTACGCTGAACCGGACTTCGCCCAGGAGATTTGGAGCCACTCGTTGTCAAAATCAGATTCGGCCAAAACCGAAGACGAAACTTCAGCTGAGGCAACCGAGAGTTCGGACGCGTCATCAACACCGACCGCAACCGAGCCGTCGGAAAAGAGCAAGTCGAAGGCGGCATCCAAGACATCGAAGGTCGATAGCAGCGAGAAGCTCCCGATCAAGATGTTGGCCGATCGTATCCTGGTCCGTATCGAGGGTCCCGACGGCGATCGCAAGTCCACCGGTGGCATCCTGATTCCGGCCACCGCTCAGGTTGGGAAACGCCTCACCTGGGCTGAGGTAGTGGCGGCAGGGCCAAGTGTTCGCTCGATGGAGATCGGTGATCGAGTGCTGTTCAACCCCGAGGACCGCTACGAGGTTGAGGTCGGCGGGCGTGACTACATCATTCTTCGGGAGCGCGATATCCACGCCGTTGCCGCCGAGCGACTCGACGATTCGCACACCGGTCTCTACCTGTAGCCCTGGGTCTGTAAATCCGACGACCGGGACACGATGCTGCAGGTAACCTGCAAGCTATGCCAGAGGCTCAATCAATCGCTCCGTCCCAAGACCAACTCGAAGCCGTCAAGTACAACGACGACGGCCTCGTCGCAGCAATCGTTCAGGACGAGAACACCGGCCATGTCCTGATGATGGCGTGGATGAACGCCGAGACCCTGCAGCAATCGCTTGACGAGGGACGCACCGTCTTCTGGAGTCGGTCACGACAAGAGGTTTGGCGCAAGGGCGACACCTCGGGCGATCGCCAGTGGATTCGCAGCGCTCACTATGACTGCGACGGCGACACCCTGCTGTTCAAGGTCGAGCAGGAAGGCGCTGGCGCCTGTCATACCGGTGAGTACAGCTGCTTCTATCAGCCTTTCGGCCAGTAGCCAGCCAGCGATCCTCAAAGGCAACCTGCCGTGACCACCACAAGAGAAGAGTTCAGGGCCCTAGCTAAGAACTATCGGGCCATCCCAGTACACCGCGAGCTACTCGCCGACCTGACGACGCCGCTTGCGGCGTTCATGCGCTGCGTTGGCGACGAGACCGGGTTCTGCCTTGAGTCCGTCGAGAACGGGGAACGATGGAGCAGGTTCAGCTTCGTCGGCCGTCGGCCTCACGCCTCGCTGGTGGCCAGGGGCAACCAGGTGACGATCACCGGCAGCCTGCCCGATACCGACCTGCCTACCGATCAGGGCATCCTGGCGCCGGTCGAGCTGCTGCTCGAACGGTACCGGGCGCCTCGTCTACCGGATTTGCCGCCGCTCACCGCAGGCTTGGTTGGGTATCTGGGATACGACGTAGTTCGCGAGGTCGAGAACCTGCCGAACATCCCGCCAGACGACAACGACTATCCCGATGCGCTACTTGAGGTGATCGGTGACCTGGCGGTCTTCGATCACTGGCGGCAAAGGGTTACGTTGATTTCGGTGGCCCTGCTCGGCCCGAACGCCACCGAGGCCGAGGTCGACGCGGCCTACGACGACGCGCTTGCCAGGCTGGAACAGCTAGCTATCGATGGCGCCAAGCCACTGGATGAGCCGATGCTGGCCCCGCCCAACGTTGGCGGCAGCGACGACGGACTCGATCCTTCGCAGTTCAAGTCATCGCTGAGTCCAGCGCTCTACAAGTCGGCGGTGGAAGCAGCTAAGGAGTACATCAGGGCGGGCGACATCTTCCAGGTGGTGCTTTCCAAACGGTTCGACTTCGAACTCGACGCTGAACCGCTCGATGTCTACCGGTCGCTGCGTCAGCTCAACCCGAGCCCCTACATGTACTTCATCCGCCAACCGGAGTTGACCCTGGTCGGTTGTTCGCCCGAGCCGCTGGTTCAGGTTCAGGAAGGTCGGGTTATCTCCCGCCCCATCGCAGGCACTCGTCAGCGGGGCAAAACCGACGAGCACGACCGCAATATGGCCGCCGAGCTCAGCGAAGACCCGAAGGAACGGGCCGAACACGTCATGCTGGTCGACCTGGCGAGGAACGACCTCGGTCGCGTGGTCGAGTACGGCTCGCTAACCATCGACGAGATGATGATTCTCGAGCGCTACAGCCATGTCATGCATCTGACGTCGCAGGTCTCGGGAGAGTTGGGCGAGGGACGCTCGACCATCGACGTGCTGCGAGCCACGATCCCGGCTGGCACGGTCTCCGGTGCTCCGAAGGTCCGGGCGATGGAGATTATCGATGACCTGGAGCCAACAAAGCGCGGCGCCTACGCCGGTGTGGTTGGCTACATCGACTTCTCCGGCAATCTCGATACCGCGATCGCCATCCGCACCATGTTCTGCGGGCCAAACCGAACATCGGTCCAGGCCGGTGCTGGCGTAGTGGCCGATAGCGTGCCCGAGCTGGAAGACAAAGAGTGCTGGAACAAGGCTCGTGCCCTGCTGGCCGCGCTGGAGCCAGCTCGAGCCATGGCCCGCGACCGCAACTCGCGTCGCTGACCCTAAGCAGGCCTGAACTGCACGATAACGATCGTGGTGGGGCAGACTGATCATGGATGGTTGAACTCGAAGTCGCTGAACGATTGGCAATCGACGACGTGGTGGCGGTGATTACCGAGCGCGATCTGCTGGTCGTCAACGGTCCCGATGCTGCGTCCTACCTGCATGGCCAGATCAGCCAGAACGCTGAAGGTCTGGCGGTTGGAAACACCGTGTGGACGCTGCTGTTGCAGCCCCAGGGCAAGGTTGAAGCGTGGCTGCGTATGCATCGACGCTCAGCCGAAGAGTTCTGGCTCGATGTCGAGTCTGGGTTCGGAGAGCAGGCCAAGGCACGGCTCGAACGGTTCAAACTGCGGGTCGACGCCGATATCCATCTGGTCACCACCTCGATGGTGGCGCTGCGAGGCCCGCGGGCAGCGACGGTCGCCGCCGAGCAGGCGGCAGTAGCGAGCGGAGAACCCCTGGTGGCCCTCGACGCCTCCTGGGCGTCGGTGACCGGTGTCGACCTCGTCGATCCCAGCGGCGTGCTGGCCGATGCCGACAGAGCTGGCGAAGCGACGGTGCAGACATGGGTCCCAGACGGCGTGACGGTCGGGCCAGCCGAAACCCTTGAGGTCCTGCGGATTCGTCAGGGCCGCCCGGCCATGGGCAGCGAACTAGACGACTCGACGATCCCCGCCGCGGCTGGAGTTGTCGAGCGTTCGGTTGACTTCACCAAGGGCTGCTACGTCGGCCAGGAACTAGTGGCCAGGATCGATTCGCGAGGCAACAACACACCGACCAGGCTCTACGGGCTGCGATTCTCCGGCCCTGAGTTGCCAGCGGTCGGCAGCGAACTGTCGCTCGACGGCGCAGCCGCAGGCACGGTGACCAGCGTCGCGGTTTCCCCCGATCTGGGTTCGATCGGTTTGGCCTACCTGAAGCGGGCGGTCGAGGTTCCGGCATCGCTCACCGCCACTTCGGCCAACGGATCGCCCTTGACGGTGGAAGCGATAGCGCTTCCTAACTCCGCTCAGGCGGACTAGAGCAGCTCCGGCGGACCAGCCACCGCTTCGGCGGCGCCGGCAGCGGTGGTACCGGTAGTCAGCGGTAGCGACAGGCTCAGCTTGGCTCCGCCGTTCGGATTGTTAGCCGCCACGACGTGACCGCCCATGGCGCTGGCCAGCTCTCTTACGATGGCCAACCCCAGCCCGGTCGGGTTCTCGGCCTGTCTTGGCTGGGCGCTGCCGGTGTAGAGCCGATCGAAAATGTGCTCGAGGTCTTCGGGCGAGATACCCGGTCCGTCATCGCTCACCGAGACGGTGGCCGAGATGGCGTCGCTGATCAGCTCCACCACGATGGTGGTTTTGGCGAACTTGATGGCGTTGTCGATCAAGTTGCCGATCGCCTGGGCCGTTCGGTCAGGATCGGCGACCACCATCAGCGGCGAGGAATCTGAACGGCGCAGCGCAATACCCCGTTTTTCGGCTCGGTTTACCATGCCGGCAACCGAGCGGCCTGCAACAACCGCCAGATCGAAGGTCTGGCTTTGCAAGGTGAATCGATTGGCATCGAGGCGGGCAAGGTCGAGCAGGTCGCCGACAAGATGCTCGAGACGGTGGGCCTGGCTGCTGATGACGTCGCCTGCAGCTTTCGGATCGGTGACCGCTCCGTCGCTGAGCGCTTCGGCGTAACCGGCGATCGCCGTCAGCGGGGTCTTCAGATCGTGCGAGACCGACATCAGGAACTGGCGATCGAGGGCCTTCGATCGTTCCAAGTCCGACGCCATCTGGTTTACCGCATTGCCGAGATCGGCAACCTCATCTTTGCCGGTGTGGGTGACCCTGGCCGCCAAGTTACCTCCGGCGATGGCCGAGGTGGTGGCCTCGATCGCCTTCAGCGGTCCGATCAACCGTTTGGCCAGCCAGATCCCGGCCAGCAACGCGCCGCCGAGAACCACCATGCTCGACAGTAAGAACCAGGCCACGGTCTGAGAGGTCACCGCACTGACGTTCTGCCCGGCCAGCAGCGCAATGCTGATACTGGGTTGGCCGTTCGGGCGTTCCACCTCTAGCACCCGCACGCCGTAGACGAATCGGGGAGCGGATATCAGTACGGTTTCGCCCTCTGCGAGCAAAGCAAGCTGCTCGCTATCGAGCACTACGTCGGGGAATGCTCGCAATCGTTCGGTCGGGCCGCGACCGGGGCGAACCTCGCGGGCCGCCAGCCGGCCATCGCTGGTGATCGTCACCGGTTGAAGGAAGGCCAGGTCGAACTGGCTTCGCAGGCCGGTCACCGAAGTTTCGATTTGCCTGCTCTCCCGTAGCGAGGAGACCAGCAGGTCGTCGACAACTCGGAGACCTCGGCTGACCTGGTCCTCAGCGTTCCCCCGTGCGCCTAGCTGGGCCATCGCCAGCACACCGAAACCGACGAGCAGGATCGACACAAGAGCGGTTGAGACCAGGGCGATCGTGAAGCGTCGTTGCATTAGGCCAACCGGTAGCCGGTGCCGCGAACGGTGGCCAGCGGCAGATCATCGCCAAGCTTGCGGCGCAGCTGGCGGACGTGCACATCGACGGTGCGAGGGTCGCCTATCCAGTCTGTGCCCCAGGCCAGATCGAGCAGCTGCTGCCTGCTGAGAACCATGCCCTGGTTATGGACCAGCGTTTCCAGCAGCGCCCATTCCTGTGATGCCAGCTGTATCTCTTCGTCGGCCAGCGTGGCTTGGTGACGATCGAGGTCGATCGTCAGCGGACCGAAGGTGTTCTTGGTCGGCGTCGCTTCGACCCGGCCCCGTCGCAGCACCGCTTTGATCCTGGCCACGATCTCGCGGGGCGAAAATGGCTTCGTGACGTAGTCATCGGCGCCCATTTCCAGACCGAGGATGCGGTCGACCTCGTCGTCGCGGGCGGTGAGGAACAGCACCGGTACGTCGCTGGTTTGCCGCAGCTCGCGACAGACGTCGAATCCGTTCATCTCGCCCGGCAGCCCGATGTCGAGAACAACAAAATCAGGTTCTCTGGCCCGGATCGCTTCGAGCCCCGAGGCTCCATCGGTCGACAAGTGCACCGTCCAGCCCTCCCTGCGGCAGTACAGGGCAAGCAGGTCGGCGATATCGGGCTCATCTTCAACAACTACGATCGCGGTCATTCGGTCTCCCGGCCCAATAGTAGGACCTGGTTGTTAGGGAACTGTGATGGCCGGAGGCTTTCGCTGTTACCCCGGGCTTTTCGCCGTTACCGGGGGCTTTTCGCCGTCACAGCGGAAAACCACTAGGTTGCAGGGATGTCAAAAATCTCGCTGATCGCAAAATTGACCGCTGCCGAAGGCAAAGCCGACGAGCTAAAGGCCGCACTGTCGGCCATGATCGTCGCCGCCGAGGAAGAAGCCGGCTTGGAGGTCTACAGCGTTCATGCAGACAACGAGGATGCGAACGTCTTCTACTTCTTCGAGCTGTACACCGACCAGGCTGCCCTCGATGTCCACGGCAAGGGCGACGGCATGAAAGCGGCCATGGGAGCCCTCAAGGGCCTTCTCGGTGGCCGTCCCGACGTTACCATGCTCACGCCGGTAGCAGCCAAGGGTCTCTCGCTCTAGAACCCGGAGCTCTAGGGCTCCGGAGCGTTTGGAGCGGGCGATATCCGCGTACCGTTACTGCGGTGACCTATCTCAGCAAGATCCTCGAAGCCCACCGGGCCGAGGCCCTCGAAGATGACCGCTCTCTCGATCAACTGATCGAAGAGGCAAAGTCATCTGGCCCGGCCCGAGGCTTCGCCGATTCGTTGCGTCGTACCGAAGGTGTGGCGGTTATCAGCGAGATCAAGCGGCGTTCGCCGTCCAAGGGCGAGCTGAATGCCGATCTCGATCCCGCCGAGTGGGCCCAGTCGTACGCCGCCGGTGGCGCCTCGTGTCTGTCGGTACTGACCGACCGGGCTTTCTTCGGTGGATCGCCTGAGGATTTGGCCACCGCTCGCGCCGCCTGTGAGCTGCCGGTAATCCGCAAAGACTTCACCGTCTCCAGTCATGACGTAGCCGACGCCAAGATTATGGGAGCGGACGCGGTCCTGTTGATCGCTGCGGCTCTCGACGATGCGGAGCTGGCCGACTTCCATGCACTAGCCACAGAGCTTTCGCTCGACGCCCTCGTCGAGACGCACGACGAGGCCGAGGTCGACCGGGCGCTCACCGTTGGCGCCAACGTAATCGGCGTGAACCAGCGGGATCTGGTGACCTTTGAAGTGGACACCGAACGAGCGGTTCGAGTGGGCGCCATGATCCCCGATGACGTTGTCGCAGTAGCCGAGTCCGGCATTCGCGGCCCCGAAGACGTGCCTGCATTGCGGGCTGCCGGATTCGCCGCGGTACTGGTTGGCGAGTCGCTGGTGCGAAGCGGCGACCCCCGAGCAGCGGTCGCCGCCCTGCGAGCGGTGTAACTACGGCTCAGGCAGCTGCGAAAAGCGATAACGTGCTGGGGATGTTCGTGAAGATCTGCGGTGTCACGACCGCCGAAGACGCCCTTTTGGCGGCTGGCCTCGGCGCCGACGCGGTCGGCCTGAACTTCGTCGACTCATCACCGCGCAGAATTAGCGCTACCCGAGCTTCCTCGATCGTCGAGCAACTACCCTCCGAAGTCCTCACCGTTGGCATATTCCGCAACGAACTCAAGGAGCGGGTGGTTGAGATTTCGAACGCCGTTGGTCTCCGGGCGGTGCAGCTTCACGGCCACGAAACCCCCGAGGACAGCCGCTGGATAGGGGAGCGGGTCCCCGCTCTGATAAAGGTATTTGCGGTCAAGGACCCGGCGCTGCAGGCAGGCGGAGACTACGGACCTCACCGACTCCTGATCGACTCACCGCTACCCGGCAGCGGCGAAGTGTTCGACTGGACTCTGCTCGAACAGGCATTGAAGGGTCGGAGCTACATACTGGCAGGCGGGCTCAACCCGACAAACGTGGCCCAGGCCATCGAAATGCTCGCACCATGGGGGGTCGACGTCGCTAGCGGGGTCGAAAGTTCCCCCGGCCGCAAGGACCCGGCCAAGGTTCGTCGATTCATCGCAGCGGCAAGAGCCGCCGCCGACTCGATCGACTATTCGCACACCAACCGGGACGACGAATTCAGCGAGCCGGTGCCATCACCGATGCTCCGATCCGCCGCCGACAACCGAGATGGGCTATCAGTAGAGCCTGCATCCGGGGACAACCCCCAAATCCAACCATTCGACTGGGAAGAGAACCAATAGTGTCGACGACGACCGATCAACCCGATCCGACAGCGAGCACCCAAACATCGGGCTCGCTGATGGGCGACCCCGATGACCGGGGGCGATTCGGCCAGTTTGGTGGACGATATGTGCCGGAGACGCTGGTACCTGCGTGCGCCGAACTGGAGCAGGCATTCCGAGAGGCCTGGGCCGACCCGGGCTTCGTCGGTGAGTTTGAACGGCTGCTACGAGACTACGCCGGTCGCCCATCGGCGCTTACCGACTGTCGCAACCTGTCAGAGGAACTGGGTTTCCGGGTTCTGCTGAAGCGGGAAGACCTCAATCACACCGGTAGCCACAAGATCAACAACGTGCTCGGCCAGACGTTGCTGGCAAAGCGCATGGGCAAGTCCCGGATCGTGGCTGAGACCGGCGCAGGCCAGCATGGGGTGGCCACCGCCACCGCCGCGGCCTACTTCGGTCAGGAGTGCGTGGTCTACATGGGCGAGGTCGACATGGGTCGCCAAGCTCTCAATGTTTACCGCATGGAGCTACTCGGGGCCGAGGTTCGCCCCGCCCTTTCCGGTAGCCGCACGCTGAAGGACGCGGTCAACGAGGCCATGCGGGACTGGGTGGCCACGGTCGATAGCACCTACTACTGCCTCGGCTCGGTGATGGGTCCGCACCCCTACCCATGGATGGTTCGTGAATTCCATCGGGTGATCGGGCGAGAAGCCCACGAACAAAGCCTGGCCATGCTCGACGGTGACGTACCCGATGTGGTCGTGGCCTGCGTCGGCGGTGGCTCAAACGCGGCCGGGATCTTCTCCGGCTTTGTCGACACCCGAGCTGAGCTGGTTGGCGTCGAGCCTGCAGGCGGCGCCGCGGTCGGACGAATGGTTCCGGGCGTTGTCCACGGCTCGATGTCCTATCTCATGCAGGACGAGTTCGGTCAGGTGCAGGAAGCCCAGTCGATCTCCGCTGGTCTCGACTACCCCGGCGTCGGCCCGGAGCATGCTCATTTGGCCGAGATTGGTCGAGCTCGCTATGAGCCGGTGACCGATACCGAGGTGCTCAACGCGTTCGAGTTGCTAGCTCGGAGCGAAGGCATCATCGCCGCTCTTGAGTCGGCCCACGGCCTCGCATGGATGATCCGGGCTCGCAAGGAGCTAGCGGGTAAGACCGTGCTGTTGAATCTGTCGGGACGTGGCGACAAAGACGTTGCCCAGGTCCAGGCGATCCGTGACGGCGACCCCGATGCCATGGCAAGCGTCGATCTCGACCGCACCCCCGAAGACTCGGTGTAGTTTTACTGCCATGTCTGACACCGCTGTCATGGGTCCACTCGAAACCCAGCTACGAGCGAAGCGCGAAACTGGGCGCAAGCTGCTGCTTCCCTACGTCACCGCTGGATACCCCACCGATGACTGGCCTCGACTGGTCGAAGGTTTGGCCGCGGCCGGGTCAGACGCCATCGAGATAGGTATTCCCTTCAGCGACCCGGTGATGGACGGCCCGACGATCCAGGAATCGTCGACCCTGGCCCTCGCTGGCGGTATCAACCCGGCCAAGGTGCTCGACCGCATCGCATCGGTCGACATCGACGTGCCGCTGATCGCCATGACCTACTACAACATCTGTTTCCGGATGGGCCACCGGCGCTATGCCAGCGCCCTCAAGGAAGCGGGCATCGCGGCGGCCATCCTGCCCGATCTGCCGCTGGAGGAGATTGAGCCCTGGGCCAGGGCGGCCGATCACGTCGGCGTGGAGACCGTTCTGCTGGCCGCTCCGACGGCTCCCGACGACCGGCTGCCTGCGATCTGTGAGCGATCCCGGGGTTTTGTGTACGGCATCGGCCTGGTCGGTATTACCGGTGAGCGGGCCGAATTGGCCGAGAGTGCGCTGGATATGGCCCGCCGTCTTAAGGCGGTGACCGACATGCCGGTCATCATCGGCATCGGCGTCTCAAACGCCGAGCAGGCGGTCGAGGTGGCCGAAGTCGCCGATGGAGTCATCGTCGGCTCGGCGGTTATTCGCCAGATACTCGATGGTGGCTCTATCGACGATGCCATCGACTTCGTCGCCGGTTTGCGGGCCGGGCTCGACGGCGCGTTCGGCTAACAGGCAGGTGAGCGAACATCCACGACCGTTCCCCCCGGACGATCCCGAATGCGAATTGTGCGAGGCGGCGCGTTTCACCCACTGGTACGCCGAGACAGACCACGGTTGGATTGCCGACTGCGAGGTCTGTTCAGTGCCCATGGTGGTGTGGTGGCACCACGGAACCGAGCCAGCCGCTGAGGTGCGAGACGCATTGTTTGCCGAACTGGGCCGGGTGGCAGACTCTCGATTTGGCGAAGGACAGTGGCAACTGGACACAAACATGCGCCAGATTCCGACCCACTTCCACGCCCACGCTAGGGATCGAGACTGGTTTAGCCAGCGCTTCAGCCGGTCGATGTCGCTCTACTCCGGCGTCGGCGTACCCCGTCGTACCTCTGGCGGCGGCGATTCTGCTGCCGGTGGTGGCGATGCAGAGCAGTTAGACTGACGGCGATGGCGATGCAACACGTGTTGAACCGAGATGTCACTAGCTACCGGTTCGACCGTGATGTGCTGCAAAAGCCTGGCTACCTGGAACAGGCCACGGTGGTCGCAGCCACCTTTACCCTTGCTATGGGCTTGCCGGTCGACTGGTTTACCACCAGGGCCGAAGTCGGCGCCGCCGAAGGCAACCTGAAAATGGTTGCGGTCCAGTTAGGCCTGATGCTGTTCGGTGTGCTGCGGATCATCGGCAGCCTCGATGCGGTTATCCGGGTGTTGAAGCTTGAGATCACCATCTTCTTGTTCACGGGGCTGGCCATGGCCAGCCTTTTCTGGTCAGCCGATATCGGCGAGACCATTCGCCAGTCGATCGTTTTGATGGCCATCGCCTTCTACGGGATGTACCTGATCATCCGCTTTGAACTCAAAGAGATTCTGCGGCTGCTATCCATCATGTTCACGTTCGGGGCGGTCGCCAATCTCGGTATGGTCCTGGCATTCCCGCAGTACGCCATCATCGGCGACAACTGGGACGGTGTGTTCTTCCAGAAGAACGCCCTAGGTTTCCTGGCCGCCATGGCCATGCCTGCCCTGATTGTGGCTGCCCGCACGACCCCCCGGCTGCGATTCGTGTTCTATATCGCCGCGGTAATGCACGCCATTCTGCTGGTGTTTTCGCAGTCGAAGACCATGCTGGTCGCCGGTTTCGGGTCGGTTTGCCTGCTGATGGTCTATCGGCTGTTCAGAGGGCGTAAGACGCTACGAGGCGCTGTGCTGACCAGCCTCGGAGGCAGCTTCGTATTCGCCGTCGCCTTTGCCACAGCCAACGTGGCGCTCTTGGCCGAGTGGCTCGACAAGGACGTGACGCTCACCGGCCGGATTCCGCTGTGGGAGAGCCTTATTCCGCTCGCTATGGAAAGCCCCCTAGTCGGCCATGGCTACCGGGCAACTTTCGCTGGCTACTTCAGCCCGGTCCATGAGATCTGGATCGAATTCAACTGGGGCCCCACTCACGCTCACAATGCGCTGCTGCACATCTGGTTGGAGCTTGGACTAGTGGGCGTCGCCTTGTTCTGTCTCAGCTTCTTCCGGGCGATCAAGCGCTCTATCAACGTGGTCAACCTGGTGCCGGATGCTGTTGGCCTGTGGCCGCTCACGTTCCTATCGACTGCGCTGCTTATCTCGGTTAGCGAGTCCGGCGTGACCTACTCGGACATCAGCTGGCTGATGTACGTAGTTGCCGTGCTGGCGGTCTCCAACTGGACTAAGATCCGCATCATCCTGGTCGATCCGGAGAAGATGCAGCAGATGGAACAGATGCAAGATCAGCTGGGCCTTGAACCGGTGCTAACCGAGGCCGATCTCGTAGGCTCCGACATCCGCTGACTCTGCCTCTCGGACGTTGCCCTCAAAATCGTAGGGCAGCATCGGCGTCCAATCGACCGCTTTACCAGCCAGAACCCCGGTGGGCTCGGGCCGGAAATCGGCCGATGTCTCGTCGGTTGTGGGATTCACTACGCCGGGATCTACGGCAAGTTGCAGGTCGTCGTCGCCGGCGAAGCTCGACTCGCCGGTTGTAACCAGGACGTTCCCGGTCGACACAAAGTCGTTTGCTCGGGTCACCGTTAGCGCTGGGGCTCCAGCGGCTGCCCAGGCCAGGTTGTTGACGAGTCGCACATCGTTGGCGTCGGCGATGGCCAGTTCGACGGGGCCACCTTGAAGTCCGTCGGTCCAACCGTTGTGGTAGGTGGTGTTGAACATCACGTCGACCCGGTTGGACTCGAAGACCATGATCGCCCGCCCGCCATTGTCGAAAATCACGTTGTTGGCCACCAGAGTGCGGCCGCTGTAGTTGAAGTCGCGGTTCTGGTCGATGATGATCCCGTTACCGTCGGTGATCGTCGTGTAGTTCTTCCACTTCGACTTGACCCGGTTCTCGTTGCGATAGATCCGGTTCCCGATAACCCGATCGTGGTAGCCGTCGGCCGCCGCTGGCTGATCCCAATCGAGACTGTGCCAGACCGAGATGCCGCTGCCCTGGGAGTCGCTCCAGCGAGCGTTCTCGAAGACCTCGTTGTTGAGAATCTCAACGTTGGAAGACTCGATGGCCGAGATGCCAGCCAGTGGCATGTTAGACACGGTGTTGTCGGCGATCCGCACGTGGTGGGATCGACGCACGTTGATCCCATACCCGAACGACTTCGACTCGTCGAAACCCTCGCCCCGCACGGTCAGTTTGGAAACCTCGGTGTAGTTGCCGTGCACCTCTATGGCGCTGCCCTCGGTGGCAAGCAGCACCGGTTGATGGCCCGGGGCGGCGGTGATGTGGATCCAGGCATCGGGCTCTCCCTTCTGTCGGGAGACGTAGTGCAGGTTGTTACCGTCACGCTCGTTGTATGTGCCGTCCATGAGGTACAGGGTGTGGCCCGGTTGTAGCTTGCGGAGCGATGTCTTCAACGATGCCCACGGTTGATCTATCGAAGTGCCGCTGTTCGAATCGTCGCCAAGAGTGGGACTGACAAAGAACGGGTTCGGTTCAAGCTCCACCACTTCGGCCTGCTGATCGTCGGCTAACGCGGCAGCTTCAGTCTGCTCGTCGGTTTGAGCCTGCAGCCCCGACCTGGGCGGCCCATGAGGGACCGGGAGTGGGGTAAGCACCTGCTCGGCCAGGGTGCCTTGGGAGGTCGTGCTGTCGAAGCCATCGCTGGGAAAGCCGAACAGCGCCACTAGCAACACCAGAGTGGCAAAGCCTGCCCTGACGATCCAGCTGGACGTCAGTCGCTTGGCCATCGAGCGCAGTTCACGCAGCTGCTTGGAGATGTTCGGCCCGGTCGGCGGTGGTGGACTGGCCCCGTGTGCGGGGAATGCCGCTGAGGGGTCTACGACACTAGATTCTGGTGTTCTGGTGCCGGCCACCGAGCCATTCTAGCCGCCACCTCGACCACGTTTATCGATCCTTCAAACCGATCGTTGTAGCGCCGCTGAGGCTGGCCGTCGGGCGATGCTAGGGTCCCCAGGCAAACCGCCACGGGAATCATCGGACCAGGCGGCCGGTTCTGCGTTCGAGCCGACTCCGGCCCGGAATGGAATCTGGCAATTGAATCTGGCAACCGAATTTGATGATGGAGTTCGCTAATGGACTTTGATGTGGCAATTCTCGGCGGGGGAGCGGCCGGTCTGTCGGCAGCCAGGGAGACCCTGCGTCGGGGCGCCAATCCGGTCATCGTCAATGCGGGACCCCTTGGCGGTGACTGCACCTTTACCGGCTGTGTGCCATCCAAGACGGTGATTGAAACGTCGTTGGCCGGCGGAAGTTTCACCGATGCCTTTGAGCGCGCCCGGACGGTGGTTGACCACATCGCCTCGACTGAGAACGCCGAACGGCTGACCGAGGAAGGGGTCGTGGTCATCGAGGATGAGGGCACCTTGACCACGGTCGATGGCCAGCCCGCGATCTCGGTTGACGGCCGGACCCTCTCGGCGAAGGGCGTTGTCTTGGCGCTCGGTTCGAAGCCACTGATTCCACCGATCGAAGGTCTCGAAACCGTCGACTACCTGACGACCGAAAACCTTTGGGAGCTGCAATCGGCGCCACGGTCGATGGCGGTTATCGGCGGCGGAGCCATCGGTTGTGAGCTGTCCCAGGCCTTAGCGAGACTGGGTGTGCAGATCACGCTTATCGAGATGGCCGACCGGGTTCTGGGCAAGGAGGAGGTGGCGGCCTCGACCGTCGCAGCCGAAGCGTTGACAGCTGGAGGGGTCGACGTCATGACCGGGGTCGGCGTGACCGCGGCGCGCAAAGTTGCCGGAGGAGCTGAACTAACTCTCGACAGTGGCGCAACGATAGAAGCGGAGCGAGTCCTGGTAGTGGTCGGCAGGAGGCCGAACTCGCATCGTGGTGGGCTCGAAGCGGGTGGCATCACCCTCGAAAGAGGCTTCGTCGGCAACGGTGACGATCTCGCAACGTCGGTCCGGGGTGTCTATGTGGCTGGCGATCTCGCCGGTCGACTGCAGTTCACCCACGCCGCCGATCACATGGGCCGCATCGCCGCAGGCAACATTCTCGGTCGCTGGGCTCGGCTGCGCCCTGCCCGGTTCAGAGCTGATCAGATTCCGTGGGTAACCTTCGTGACCCCGGAGATCGCCAGAATCGGTATGACCGAGTCCGAGGCCGCTCGATCGGTGCCAGGGGCCATGGTGGCCTACCTGCCACTTACCGAACACGATCGGGCATTGACCGCAGGCGTCACCGAGGGCTATATCAAGTTGATCGCCGGTCCTCGTCCGGTGATTGGTATGGCCGGTGGTGGCCGCATCATCGGCGCCACCATCGTGTCGGAACGGGCCGGTGAGATCATCTCGGAGATCGCTTTGGCGGTGCGGGTCGATGCCTTTGTCGGTCGGTTGGCTCAGACCGTGCATCCCTATCCGACCTGGTCGTTCGGGTTGGTAAAGGCCGCAGCACAGTTCTTCACTACGGTCGAAGGTCGGGCCGCCAAGCCAGCCCAGGAAGAATCTGGTCACTTCGTCGGTTAGCGGTTCATGGCTGCTGATCGACCGACCCGGATCCCAACTCCAAATAGGATCCCGACCCCCGCTGGAACCCCGAATCTGAATCGAGTGCCAACCCGGCGCTCTTCTCGATTCGCTCGAGCGGTTGCGATCATGACCGTGGGTGCTTTGATCTTGACTGCATGTGCCAACAGCGGCAGCGACAGCGACGAGGCCGGCATCGCGGCCGTTGAATCGTCGGAGGTCGATGCGGGCGCAGGCAGCGAATCCGAGACCGATCAGAGTGATGACCAGCAGGCTCCAGACGACCAGGGGTCCAACGGGGGCCAGGAGCAACGGCTGCCCGATCCTGGCTTCGATTACTCGACCGTTGACTACGACGCTGAACCGGCGGCAGACGCTTTGCGCGGCGATCGGGTCAACGCGAACTTCCCGCCACCCATCGTCGAGCCGAGCCTCATCACCTCGGGTGGACCTCCGCCTGACGGCATCCCTCCGATCGATTCCCCTAACTTCATCACGCTCGCCGAAACCGACTTCCTCAACGACCAGGAAGCGGTGATCGCGGTTGAAATTGAAGGCGAGGCTCGGGCCTACCCGGTCCAGATTCTCATCTGGCACGAGATCGTCAACGACCAGTTCGGCGATGTTCCGGTGGCCATCACATACTGCCCGCTGTGCAACTCGGCTCTGGCCTTCGACAGGCGGCTTGGCAACAGGACCTTGGACTTCGGAACATCGGGAGAGCTGTATCAGTCGGCCCTCGTTATGTACGACCGCCAGACGGGGTCGCTGTGGGCTCACTTCACCGGCCAAGGTCTGGTCGGCCACTATGCGGGCGCAGAACTCGAATTCATCGCCGCTCAGACGATTTCGTTCGAAGAGTTCAAGAAGGCCTATCCGGATGGCCTGGTGCTGAGCCGAGATACCGGGGCCGATCGGCGTTACGGGCAGAACCCTTACCCGGGCTACGACGACGAGACCTCCGACCCGATCGGAGCTTTCTTCAACGGTGCGATAGATCGCACGTTGCTGGCCAAAGCCCGAATCGTGGGGATCGCCGACGAAGCTGGTTCGGCTGCGGTTCGGCTGGACGACCTCGTCGGGCAGCCGGTTATCCCGGTAACCGACGGTGGCCGAAATCTGGTGGTCTTTCACCAGCCGGGCCTCAACTCGACGCTGGACTCGGGCCTGGTTGACGATGGCCGGGATGTTGGCCAGACCGGCGTGTTCGTCGCCGCCGCCGAGGACGGCACCGAACTCACCTTCGCTTCGAGCGATTCAGGTTTCATCGATGACCAGACCGGCTCCACTTGGAGCATTGTCGGTACCGCGATTGACGGCCCCCTCGCAGGGCAGCGACTCGAAGCGGTCAGCCACCTCGATACGTTCTGGTTTGCCTGGGCCACCTACCGGCCAGACACCGTCATCATCGAACCGTAGGCTCTAAACCGAAGGCCAGAGACAGGTGAGGCCGAGCCAAGTGGCCCGGCCTCACCGTTCGTTTGTAGTGTCGCTCCCAGTCAGCTGTCGGCTGACGACTGTCGCTACACGCTGATGGTTATTCGCCCATCTCGATGCGACGGTTGACGCCGGACACGATGGCTCGCAATGAGGCGGTGACGATGTCGCCGTGCACCCCGACACCCCACAGCTCACGGCCGTCGACCTGCATCTCCATGTAGCACACCGCTTTGGCGTCGGTTCCGGCGCCGATGGCGTGCTCGTGGTAGTCGAGCACCCGAATCTCGACGTTCATGCCAGCACTGATGGCCTGGGCGAACGCCTCAACCGAGCCGCCACCCTCACCATCGAGCTCGATATCGTCACCGTCTTTGCGGAGCTTGGCCGAAACCTGAGCCCGGTCGGCTCCGGCGGCGTTCTGTGTCGTGCTGAACGACACCAACTCGTATGGCTTGGCCACGGTGAGATAGTGGGTCTGGAATTGCTCCCAGATCTCTGCACCGCTGACCTCTTTGCCGGTCGTGTCGGTGATCTGCTGGATAACTCGGGTGAATTCGATCTGCAGTCGACGAGGCAGGTCGAGTTCCTGCTCGGTCTTGAGCAGGT
>JBOEHD010000055.1:0-57826 GCA_050633745.1 Acidimicrobiales bacterium | reverse complement strand
TGCCACCAGTCGGTCGGTCTGATCGCACGCCATCTTGAAGAAGCCGGTTTCCCAACCCTGGGATTCACCTCAGCCAGAACCATCACCGCCAGCGCTAACCCACCTCGCTCGGTGTTCCTCGACGTGCCCCTCGGCCACACCACCGGTGGTCCGAACGATCCGGAGAGCCAGCGCCGGATCCTCATCGATGGCCTCACCGCAGGCGTGGCCATCACCGAACCGGGAGGCATCGTCGACCTCGGGTATCGCTGGCGCGACGACGAATGGAAAGCCGATCCGCTCTCCTGGAGTCGCAAACGACAAGATCTCGGCCAAACCAAGACGCCCGGTGGCGATAGCCGTACCGGCCGCTCGACCGAACCGAAGTATCAGACAAAGGCCGACCAAGCTGCCGCCGGTGCGGTCAGCTGGGACGACCAGTGTCTGGTGTGTCTGGGAGTCGGCTAGCCGGTTCTAAACTTCGGGTGCTTCGGTAACCGGCTCGAAGCTCGGTGGGCGCTTTTCCAGGAAGCTGGAAACGCCCTCTTTGAAATCGGACCGGCGCAGCGAGGCCTTCATCAAGGCATTCGATGAGTCCATGGCGTCATTCAACGGCATGATCGGGTGGTTGTAGACCTGCTGCTTGATAACGGCCATCGACATTGGAGCAGCGTTCGATGCCATATCGGCGGCGAAGCTCATAGCCTCGTCGAGCAACGTCTCCGGCGAGCAGACTCTGTTAACCAGGCCCATCTCCTTCGCCTCTTCAGCCAAGATGACCCGGCCGGACATCAACAGGTCGAGTGCGTCGGCCTGGCCGACAAGACGGGGCAGGGTCCAGGAGATCCCGTGCTCGGCGATCAATCCCCGTCGGCTAAAGGCGGTGGTGAACTTGGCACCTGCGGCAGCGAACCGCACGTCGCAGGCCACGGCGTGCACAAAACCAAGACCGGCGGCGGCCCCGTTCACCGCGGCGATGATCGGCTTGGGAATGCTCATCGCATAGCGAGCATCGCGGCGTTCGACCTCGCGGGCTCCGTCCCCGGCCTCGATGCCCTGCAGCACGTCCATGTCGGCACCGGCGCAGAACCCGCGACCGGCTCCGGTCACAACGATTGCGCCAACATCGGGATCGGCCGCCGCTCGATCGAGGGCGTTGAAATAACCGGTGCCTAGTTCGGCGTTCCAGGCATTTAGCCGTTCCGGACGGTTGAGAGTGATAAGCGCAACGTTGTCGCGCACTTCATACAGCACAGCGTCGGTCATGGTGGCCCCCTGGGAGTCTGTTGTGGATCACTTCCACGCTAGATCGCCCACTGACCCCGGCACCAGTTGGGTCGGCCGGTCGCTCGATCGGGTGCTCAGGCCCTGCCTGCGACGTAGCTGCGGTAGACGCCGAGCAGGGCTTGCTTCTCCTCGGGGCCCAGCAGCGGGTCGGCCATGATCGACTGTTCGGTTGTCGGCTGAGCATGCTCGTCGTCGCCGTCGACCCGCTCGGTGATCAGACCGGCCTTAACCAGCAGGGCTTCGGTCGACAGGCCGAGGGCGTCAGCGACGCTCTTCAGAACTCGGATGGAGGGCTCGTGCAGGCCGCGCTCGATCTGGCTGAGGTATGCGTTGGAAATTGTGGTCATCCCCGAGAGCTGCCTCAGGGAAAGGTCGGCCCGCTCCCGTTGGGCGCGGATAAAGGCCCCGAGGATGTTCGGTTGGTCCGGCCCATCGGAATCCTGCTGTTCATCGCTGGCCGCTGAACCACTTCGTTTCATGTGTTCATCTCCGTTTGCAGGATAGTCGGGTAGACGCGAGCGGCCGTGGCCCCAGAGGGCCACGGCGCACGAACGCACTATTGAGAGTTAGAGGCGGTCAGCTCTTGGCTTTGGCGCTCTTCGTTGCAGTCTTGGCCGTGGCGCTGGCCTTGCTTGCGGTCTTGCTCGCAGTTTTGGTAGCGGTCTTGCTGGCGCTCTTGGCGGTCGAGCTGGCCTTGCTAGCGGTCTTGGTGGCGGTCGTCGAAGCGGTCTTGCTGGCTCGCTTCACCGATGCGGTGGCTGCTTCGACCTTGGCGTCGGCGCCGGTGTCGGTCATGAACTTGGTTACGAACTCGCGCTGGCTCTCCAGAATCCTGGATGCGAAGTCGAAGTAGCCGTCGACTGCGTCGGCGGGAACCTTGAGGGTCTTGAGCCGGGGGCTGATGGCTTCGACGCCGGGAAGGGCGGAGAGGTCGATCTTGGAGACTGCGGAGACCGCTGCGTCGTAGCCGTCCTTGACCGCTGTTTGGCTCTGCTCGAGAGCGGACATGTACTGGTCACGACTCTTGGATGCAGCGTCTTCGATAATCTTGCTGGCGGCGTTGATGACGTTCTCGGCGGCCTTGGCTGCGCCCTTGGCCGCATCGGCGGCACCGTCGATGGTGGCTTCAGTCTGGGTGTTGGTGGTTTCTGTCTTGGTGGTCATAGTGCTGCACTCCTTGAAGTGTGCTGGGGGGAGATCTGATCGGTAAGTCGATCTGCAGTTAACTATATCAATCACTGCAAGCAAACAACACCCTATTGCTAACTTTTGCAAGCACTTCTTAGAAACGCCTCTTCCGAGGCGTCAGCCGAGCACAGGAGCGGCGTGGTGAACCACCATGCGCCACCGGAGGCCATCGTGCTCAAACACATTCAGCGCGGTCGCGGCGCCGGTGTGGCCGCCTGAGATCATGTTCTCGGTGGCCGTGACCCAGGCAACCGAGCCTCGCCGGGTGACTTCCTCCTCGGTGAGGATGATCTGGGGATTTCCGCCGGAAGAGAGGATGGCATCCCACGACTCCCAAACCGCGCTCCAGCCTCGCAGCGGCGTTCGCCCGGGGTGAGCGCAGACCGCATCATCGGTTTGCACCCAGATGTCACGCATCTGTTCGAGATCGGCCCGCTCAAGCGCGTCGTAGAATCGAGCGTTTGCTTCGCTCACTCCGCTATCTGACAACTCGACCGTCATCATCGGCACTGTAGTGCGCGATCGACCGACTGGGCTGAGCCGCTCCTACACTACGATCCTTGCCAGCCTGGAAATCGCCCCCTGTGGTTCGCCGCTTCGACGATGCAGCCGACGAAAGCCTCGCTGGCCTGCGGGGAAATCCGACCGCTGACCGGATCTTCTACATCGCCAGCGAAGCGGCCGACTATTCGCGAGCCTGGCACGCCATCGGGCTAACCATGGCGCTGCTCAGCCCAAGCCGTCGCCCTGCGGCTATCCGCCTCGCCATCTCGCTCGGCGTGGAGTCGGCCATCGTGAACGGGGGGTTAAAGAACCTGTTTCCCCGTGAACGCCCACCGCTAATCGACGACCCGGCATTCGAGGTCCGCCGGCCAAAGACCAAGAGCTTTCCCAGCGGACACGCCAGTTCAGCTTCGATGACCGCCGTCCTACTCAGCGAAGCGCTGCCAAAGCTCAAGCCGGTTTGGTGGAGTTTGGCCGCGCTGGTTTCCGCCAGCCGGGTTCACAATCGTATGCACCATGGGTCTGACGTAGTCGCTGGTGCGGCTATCGGAACCGCTCTTGGCGCTGCGGTAAAGCGACTCTGGCCACTGCGCTAGCAGCCATACACTGCGATAGCAGCCAGGCACTGCGCTAGCAGCCATACACTGCGCTAGCAGCGGCAGACCGCGCTAGCAGCAGCCTGAGCCTTCGGCGCAGCTTGGCTTAGTTAGCCAAGCTCATCTCAGCTAGCCGTAGCCGACTCGCTAAGCAGAGAGCGCACGTCGAGCAGTAGGTCAGCCACCTCGGATGCGGAGACGAGCTGACGCTCTGTCAGCCCGCCGAGGCCTTTGTCAATCAGGGCCAGAGCCTCGTCGATCGTTGTTACTTCGGTTACTTCGAGTTCTTCCAGCTCAGTCACAATCTTGCTCCTCGGCTGCTGACGGCACCAAACGGATACCGCTATCGAATAGTGAGAACATTGATCGACGTTGGAACATTCCAGAGGTCGATGCGATTTGCCCAACCATACAGCACCGATGCAAATCCCAGCGATCGCATCTTCGACGGTGTTGCCCCCCATCGGCAGGCAAGCTGGCCGGGCAGGACCGCTAGAAACGGGCGGGTTGGGGTCGAGACGGGGCCAAATCCCCTCGCTCAGCGGCCCTCGAAATTGGGTTCACGTTTGTCGATAAATGCCCGAACCGCTTCCTTGGTGTCGTTGGTGGAGAAATTCACCGTCTGGGCAAGACCCTCGGCTTCGAGGGCAGCTGAGAAGTCGGCCGAGGCGTTCAGCGTCAGCAGACGTTTTGTCATAGCCAACGCCAACGGTGGGCCAGCGGCGAGGCGGTTGGCCCACTCATCGACCGCCTGGTCCAGCTCGGCCTGGGGAACGACCTTGTTCACGATGCCGAACTCGGCGGCTTGCTCGGCGGAGATGACATCGGCGAAGAAGGCCAACTCCTTTGCCTTGTGGAGGCCGATCAGCCGGGGCAGGATCCAGGTCCCACCGAAATCGACGGTCAGACCTCGCTTAGCGAAGATCTCACTGAAACGAGCCTGATCACCGGCAACGATCAGATCACAAGCCAGAGCCATGTTCATGCCTGCCCCGGCGGCTACACCATTGACCTTGGCGATGACCGGCACCATGATCGAATAGAGCGCCTGCACCGTGCGGTGAATCATGTTCATCGACTGAAGCTGATGCATGTCGCTGCCGCCGCCCCCGAGGTCAGCCCCGCTGCAGAAGCCGTCGCCTGCGCCGGTCATCACCACGCAGCGGATCTTGGGGTCGAGGGCGATCTCGTCCCAGGTTTGACGGAGTTCGTCCCACATCACGCTGTTTGCCGCATTTTTCTTTTCGGGGCGGTTCATGGTGACGGTGACCACGCCGTTGTCCGCTACGTCGATAAGAAGGGTCTCTAGAGCTTTTGATTCCACGCCACAAGACAACCATGGCGGCGCCGGAGAGCAAAATCGCCCGGCCCAATCCGACGAGCGTTCAGCCGGGCCACCGTTTGTTTCTCCAACAAAAAGATCCGAGCCCGTTTGGGCTCGGATCGATTCAAATCTCTGATATGCGCTCACGAGACCCTCAGGACTCGGCGCAATTTTCAGGAAAATTATTCGGTGGTGTCTTCCAACGCGTCGCCAGCCATGTCCTTGGCCTTCTCGGCTGCGCCGTCGATGACTCCGCCGGCTTTGCCACCGGTCATGTCGTCTGCCTTGTCGGCAGCGGCGTCGATCGCACCGTCAACCTTGTCGGTAACCATGTCGGCTTTTCCGCCGAGCATGCCCTTGATCGTGTCCAAAATTCCCATTGCTGCAACTCCCTGGTTATAGCCTGAGAAACTATTGTGCCCGATTTGACTGCAATCGGTGCGTTCTTAAGTAACTCGTGCAACCCTGGGGGCCATGGAACGACCCCCTGGCCACCTGTTTGTTGGAGAAGAGATCCAAGCCGAGTCGGGAGATAGAACCGGCGAATCGGTTCTTTTGGATTCGGCGGATTTCACCACCCACGGCGTAATCGTCGGTATGACCGGTTCTGGTAAGACCGGCCTTGGCGTTGTGCTGCTCGAAGAGGCGTTGCTTGCCGGGATACCGGTTTTGGCGATCGATCCGAAGGGCGACCTCGGAAACCTCTGCTTGACCTTCCCCGATCTTGCCCCTGGCGATTTCGAACCTTGGATGGACGAGGGCACCGCTCGCGTCGAAAAGAAGACCACCGCCGAGATGGCGAGCGCCACCGCCGAGCTGTGGAAGGGCGGTTTGGCATCTTGGGGTCTTGGCTCGGCCGACGTCGGCAACCTGGCCACCTCGGCCAACCCGGTGATCTATACCCCGGGTAGCCGGGCCGGTGTGCCGCTCGATGTTCTGGGTCGCCTGACCGCTCCAGCCACCGATGACCCTTCGGCCCGCCAAGATGAAGTCGACAGCACCGTGAGCGGGCTGCTCGGCCTGGTCGGCGTCGAGAGCGACCCCCTGTCTGGCCGCGAGCACATCCTGCTGGCCAACCTGATCACCCGAGCGTGGGACGAAGGCCGCGACCTCGATCTGCCAACCCTGCTGGGGCAACTGCTCGATCCGCCGATTCGTAAACTCGGAGTGCTCGAGCTCGACACGTTCTTTCCGGCCAAGGACCGACAGGCCCTAGTCATGAAGCTCAACGGCCTGCTGGCATCCCCCAGCTTCGCCGCCTGGGCCGAAGGAGCACCCCTCGATATCGAGAAGATGTTGTGGGACGAGACGGGCAAGGCCCGGGCCGCCATCATGTCGTTGGGTCACCTCGAAGAGACCGAGCGCCAGTTCGCCGTGACCCTTGTGCTCTCGAAGTTGATCTCCTGGATGCGGACCCAGTCAGGCACCGGCGAGCTGCGGGTTCTGGTCTACCTCGATGAGGTGATGGGGCTCGCTCCGCCAAACGGCAATCCGCCGACCAAGAAGCCGATCCTCACGTTACTGAAGCAGGCCAGGGCGTTCGGGGTTGGGCTGGTGCTGTCAACCCAGAACCCCGTCGATCTCGACTACAAGGCCATCAGCAACGCCGGCACCTGGATGATCGGTCGGCTCCAGACCGAGCAGGACAAGAACCGGCTCATAGATGGGCTGCGGTCGGCCGATGGCGGCGTCGACATCAACGAGGTCACCGAAACCATCAGCGGGCTCGGGAAACGGCAGTTTATGCTGCGCACCACCAAGTCATCGAAGATGCCATTGCTCACCACCCGTTGGGCCATGAGCTACCTTGCCGGACCGCTCACCAGGGAACAGATCGGCCGCCTGATGGCGCCCAAGCTGCAGGCCATCCTCGGCGCTGCCGCTGGCGGTAACGTGGCCTCCGGTGGTGGAGCGACCTCGACCCCGACCGGCGACTCTGCGGCGCAGCCTGCCGCTGCGGCCACACCGACTGCGCCGACCGGACCGGTGCTGGCCGACGATGAGACCGCGGTGCCACCGTCGTTGCCAGACTCGGTCGTAGTTCGCTATGCCCGTTCGGCCGCTCCCTGGCTCACCGATATCGATGCAGTGCCCGGCGGGGATCGCCTTACCCCGGTACTGGCGGCCAGGATCGACCTGTTGTTCGACGAGACCAAGGCCAAGCTGCGCCACACCGAGGAATGGGAGGCCATCATTCCCCTCACCGGCGACAGCATCGATGTCGACAACGCCATCACCGTCGACTTTGATGATCGAGACTTTGTGAGCGAAGCGCCAGAGGGAGCCATCTATGTACTCCCCGAGTTCGACATCACCGCTTCGGCGATCAAGAGCGCCGGGGCGGCACTCAAGAACAAGTTGACCGTCGATGAGACCGTGACCCTGCTGCACAACGCCGAGTTGAAGCTGTGGTCTCGCCCCGAAGAGTCAGCCGAAGAGTTCGCAAAACGTTGTGATGCCGCAGCCGAAGATGGTGCCGATGCTGCAACCGAGAAGATCAGGGCCAAGTTAGATAAGAAACGCGATTCGGTTGAGGCCGCGCTAGCCAAGGCCGAGGATCGGGTGGCCGAACTGGAGATCAAGGCTCAGGGTCGCAAACAGCAGCAGCTCGTCGACATCGGGGCATCGGTGCTCGGCAGCCTACTCGGGGGCCGTAGCCGCACCCGAGGCATGGCATCGGCCGCTCGTCGCATGTCATCGGGAAGCCGTCAGAGCGCATCGGCCAAGGCCAGCCTTGAGTCGGCGCAAAACCGGGCCGCGGAGAAGATCGGCCAGCTGGAAGAACTCGAACAGGATCTGCAGGACGCGGTCATCGAGATCGACGATGAGTGGACCGAGAAGGCTCAGGCGGTCGAAGAGTACGAAGTACCGCTTGAGAAGTCCGACATCACCGTCGACGACTTGATGCTGGTTTGGCTGCCGATCGAACGCTGATCGGCGGCGATAAACGCCACTACGCCTGGGTCATCCTGGGAGTCGTCTTTCTCGGCGTGCTTGGAGCGCAGGGAGTGAGGCTGGCCTTCGGCGCGTTCGTCGTTCCCTGGGAGGAGTCGTTCGGCGTTTCGCGCGGCACCGTCGCTGCGGTGTCGCTCGTCAGCTTTTTGATCTACGGGGCCACCCAACCGGTGGTCGGCAAGTTCACCGACCGGTTCAACATCCCAAGAATGTTTAGCTTCGGCCTGCTGGTTATCGCTGCTGGGCTCGCTCTCAGCGCCAGCGCCGGATCGACGCTGGTGCTCGGGATCACCTACGGCGTCATCGCCTCGGTGGGCTTCGGCATCTCGGCCAGCGTCGCAGCTTCGGTGCTGGTGGCCCGTTGGTTCGTGGCAAAACGAGGCATGGCGTTCGGCATTTTGGAAGCCGGCTTTGGGGCCGGGCAGCTGGTACTCGCTCCCCTCTCGCTGTTCCTGATCGCCCGGTTCGGCTGGCGGCCGACGCTGTGGGTCTTCGCTGCACTCCTGACGTTCGTACTGGCCCCGATCATGCTGACGTTTCTGCGCAACAGCCCCGAGTCGATGGGCCTGGAGCCTCTGGGCGGTCCCGACCCCGATGCCGTTGCCGCAAACGAGGAGGTTCGTCCGGACCTGCTGCGCAGCAAGGAGTTCTGGTATCTCGGCATCCCGTTCTTCGTTTGTGGCATCACCACGACCGGCATGATCGATACCCATCTGATTCCGTTCTCCCACGACCACGGGAACAGCGATGCTATTACGTCGGCCGCGGTCGGAGCGTTGGCGGTGTTCAACATCATCGGCACTGCGGGCGCCGGGCTGCTGGTCGACCATTACGACCCACGACGCATGCTCGGATGGCTCTACGCCGTGCGAGCGGTGTCGCTGGTTCTGGTGCTGGTGCTCAACCAGGGCTTCTGGCTGGTCCAGTTCGGGGTGTTGTTCGGCATCGTCGACTTCGCCACGGTTGCCCCCACCCAGACCCTGGTGTCTCGCTACTTCGGAGCGCGATCGATGGGCTTCGTCTTCGGCTTGGTGCTGGCTTCTCACCAGGTCGGCTCGGCCATCGGCTCCTATGTGCCCGGCCAGCTGCACGACCTGACCGGCAGCTACGGCCTGTCATTCATCATGGCTGCGGCGACCCTCATCGTTGCCAGCGCCCTGTCGTTCCTGCTGCCGATCCCCGGCCAACTACAGCGAGAACAGCAACACGATCCGGTGCCTACGACCTAGGTGTAAGATCGCCCTGGAGATGATAACAAATTTCCCCTATTTTGCCTAGACGGTATGGGCTGCGCTGATTACACCGGCGGGCGTTTGTTACCGATGTAGCGGCTATGAGAGCGGGAGCGGAGAACGTGGGACAGTCAGACTTGCCGAGGGTCCCGCCACCCCCGTTCCAGCTCACCCAGCCACCTAACGGCGGCTATCACGCTGGCGGTGGACCAGTACCGCTGCCGTCGGTCCCGCCACCGGCACCGCCAGCCCTGCCGCCGTGGCCTCAGCCCACTGGTGCTGCACCGACTCCTGGCGCTCATCAGTCGCATTCCCCGCAGGTCCCGCCCCCTCCCCCTGGCGGGTCAGCTCTAGGGGACGGTTCCGGCGGTCACCATTGGGCGGTCCTGGTCGGCCTTCTCGTCGGCGGGTTCTTACTCGGCGGATTTGTTGTCGGGTTCATCGTCGCCGGTGCCTCTGACAGCTCCGGAGCGGGAGGAGTGGCGGAGGAGGAGTCGGCCGAGGCTGCGGTGGCGCGATACACCCGGCTGATCGAACGGGAGCCTGACTCGCCTTCATACCACTACTGGCGTGGGCAGGCATACGCTGAGCTCTACGAAGCCGAAGCGGCTGAGAGCGACTTCACCACAGCGATCAGGCTCAAGCCGGACGTCGCCGAATACTACGCCGCTCGGGGCGATCTCAATCGATGGGCCGACAGCAGTGGCGCTGCCGAGGATTACCTCATGGCAATCCAGCTCGATCCGAGCGAGGTCAGCTACCACCTCGCTCTCGGGCAGGTCTACGAGGTTCTCGATGAAGACCAGGCGGCGCTCGAGAACTACAACGTGGCCATCGATCGCCTACCCCGGTTTATCGAGGCATACGAGCTACGGGCGAGCCTTAATCTGCGGCTCGGCAACCACGACGCAGCCATCGAGGACTACACATTCCTCGTCGAGCAGGAACCCGTGGCGTATCGTTATGCCACCCGGGCACGAGCCGAGGCCCAGGGCGGCGCCTACGACCAAGCGATCGCCGATTTCTCCGAGGCCCACCGGTTGGATCCCGAGTCGAACTACTACCTCACCGAACGGGCAGCGACACACTTGCTGAACCGAGATACCGAGGCCGCGCTGGCCGATCTCACCACCGCCATCGATGCCAACTCAAGCTGGGGACCGTTCCTGCAAAGAGGCGAGGTGCTGTGGGATCTTGGCCGCCACGAGGAGGCGCTCACCGACTTCGACAGCGCGGCCGAACTCGGCGACCTTTCGGGCTACTACAGACGAGGTCAGGCTTTGGCCGACCTCGGTCGTTCCACTGAGGCGATCGCCGATTTCGACTATCTGGTGGCCGAGGGGCTGGGCGACTACGGCTACGACTACCTGGCCTACGAGTACTACATCTTGCTGGAAGATGTGCTCTATCAGCGAGCGGTGCTTCGGGCGGATACCGGTGACCTCGATGGCGCGGCCGAAGACCTCGAGATGATGGTGGTCCAGGCGCAAACCGCAGGCCGCATTGCGCGCCCTGGGGTGGTCCAGAGCCAGACCGATCGGTGGATCGCCGACCTTCGCAGCGGCACCAACCCATTCGCCGATTGAGGTAATCGGAAATTTCTAGTCCCGACTAGACAAGACCGGGTCCCCGGGAGTGTGGGGTGTATGGCACTCCCGGCCCAAAATCTCGTCGCCGCCGCTTCGGGTCCCCATACGGTGATACTGATCGACACAGCAATCAATGCTGTGACCGAGCCAGCTTTCGGTCCAGCACGAGCTGTGCCGATACGACCTGTCACCCCAGTAGCGACCCGGGCCGCAACCGTGAAATTCGACGATTTCTACCGACTTGAGTTCTCTTCGATGGTCGCCCTTGCCCGGGCCATATGTGGCGATCATCAGCAGGCGGAAGATCTGGCGCAGGAGGCGATGTCTCGGGCCCACAAACACTGGCCCAAGGTCTCCGGCTATGACCGGCCGGGAGCCTGGCTGCGGAGGGTCACCATCAATCTGGCTCTTTCCCGCCGCAAACGAATCCAGCGGGAACTCACCATGTTGCGGCGAACTGCCGCCGCGCAGCGACCACCGGCCGAAGATCCATCGCCCGGATCCGACGATGAGGTTTGGCACGCCGTGCGTTCCCTGCCACCAAAACAGCGGGCCGCAATCGCGCTGTTCTACCAGGAGGATCAGTCGACCGCCGACATCGCTGAGGCCCTGGGGTGCACGGTCTCGACCGCCACCTCACACCTCAGCCAAGCCCGGGCCAGGCTGGCCAACCTGCTTAACGAAGAAGCCGAGCCGGTGACCGAGGAAGAACTACGGATGGGGAGCGGACGATGAGTCTCGACGATCGGCTTAGGGGCACCTATCGCCGACAGCTAGAGCAGGTGCAGCGAGAGGTCGCCACACGTCCGGTCGAGCTGGAGCGGCATCGCACACAGTTGCCGTTGACCCTCCGCCTGGTCGGAGTGGCGGCAGCGGTGATCATCTTGGCTGGCGGAGCTTTCACCATCGCCGAATCACTCAGGTCAGCCGGGTTCGATACTTCCACCGTCGAAGCGGGCAACTCCGCCCCTGATGAAGCGTCCGTACCGAGCTCCACACCCCCGACAACCCTGAACCAGACGAGCCTGAAACCGACCACCTCAGCCCCAGTGGCTTCAGACCCAGCAAACCCAACCTCAGAGACCGCCAGTAGCTCAGTGACTGTCACCGAAAGCGCATCGGCCGGTACAGCAACTCAGGCACCGTCGAACCCGACATCGGCCGTCCCGCCGACCAGCGTTGCACCCACTGAGGTCTCCCCAACGACCGGGGCAACGACTGCCGTTCCGATAGCGGTCGGTGTAGAAAGCTCGGTTTGCCCTTCGGGGACCCGAGCCGAACTGGAGCGAGCGGCCACCCGTTACGTCGGCGAAAATCGAGGCTGGGGCCGCAAGGACGATTTGGTCGATGAGCAGGACGGTCCGTATTACTTCATGGCCTGGGAGCCGAACTACGACCTGCCGGTCACCGTTGAAGTGATCCTCATCGAGCCGGTGCTGGCTACCGATATTCGAGTCTTCCAAGATCCGTTCACACCGGTGTCGGGCACCATCACCGTCGACGTTGCCGATCGCCAGGTCGACATCGAACTATCTGGTACCGATGGTTGGCGGATCCACGACTTCGACGAGCCGACCCTCGTCGACCGGTTCAGCATCAGCCGCAACGGCGTCGAGTCAAACATCATGGAAGTGCTGCTGTGTACTGAGTGATGTGTACTGGGTGATATGTACTGAGTGATGTGCACCCGGTGATGACAAACTGAATCTGTTCGATTCCGGCTAGACAAATCATCGGGCTCGGTGGTGTGTCGGTCATGAACCGACCCCTGCAAGAACAGTTGGCCGAAACTCGGCCACCCCTTTCCGGCATCGCCCTGATCGCCGGCTTCATACTTCTCGTCAGCGCCATCGCTGCCGGGGCACTTCCCGGCGATCGACCAGAACAGATCGTCGTCGGCAGTAAAAGCGTCGCTCTCGGCGCCGAAGCCCCGGAGCAGGCGACCGTAGTGATGAGCCAGCCCAGCCTGGCGGTTCGAGAAACCACGGCCACCGCAGGGGTCGCCACGGTCGCCACCGGTCCTGCGCCGATCATCCCGGTCGCTGTGGCCGACGGCTCGAATTCGAATGACGCTGGCCTGCTAATCGACAGCGTGCTCGGCGACGGCGAGGCGACCACCTGGTCGAATTCGCAGAACCCGTGGAGCGAGGCCTCCTACCCCATGGACGCCACCGTCGACCTCGGTGCGGTCTTTCAGCTGAGCGCGCTGCGCTACTTCGGCGGCCAGATCCCGTTCCCCAACGAGGCAGCCCTGCGCTTCGAGGCTTCAGCCACCGGCGTGGCTGGCAGTTTCTCCGAGCTAACCGTTGCCTCGGCTCCGGCGTACAACCAGTGGTCGGAACCGTTGGCGGCCGACATACAGGCCCGCTTCATCCGAGTCAGCTTCACCACCATGCAGAGCAGATTCCACGTGGCCGAGCTGGCGTTCGAAGGCACCGCCATTGATCCGGTCGATCCTGTTGATCCGTCAAACCCTGGCCCCCGGACGCGTATTGAGAACGTCGTCGTCAACGACGGACAGAACTCACAGCAGGCGTTTCGACTGGTCGACCGGCTGGACCCTCCGGCCACCGACGACGCCTCCAGCTGGCAGAACCCCGCCCCCTGGCAACAGAGCAGCTATCCGATGACCGCGGTGTTCGACCTCGGCGCAAGCTACCCGCTCTCAAGCTTTTCGTACTTCGTCGGCAACATCTCGCAGGGCACCGACCGGGTGTCATTCGAGTACTCCAACAGCGCCAATGGTGACGACTTCGCCGCCCTGGCGACCATCGACGACGGTCACACCTGGAACGCATGGCGTGACGTGACCCTGGCCGGCCAGGACGCTCGCAGGGTCCGTGTCCGCTTCGACAGCCCGCAGGCTCGATTCAACATCTCGGAGGTGGCGTTCTTCACCGGCGGTGACGTCCCACCAACCACTACTACCCCACCAACCACTACTACCCGACCAACCACTGCCCCACCGACTACCGGACCCTCAACCACGACTCCGGCGACGACCGCACCGACAACGACGCCACCGATCACCGCGCCGCCAACAACCACGCCGCCCAGTTCGGATCAGCCAAAGTCGGGGCCACCACCATCGAACATCGTGCGCAGTCACGGCTTTGGCAACTGGAACGGCCAGCATCTGACCCAGGCATGCCGCGACGCCCATGACAGCTACTGGACCCAGGGGCCGAACGTCGGAGTCAGCGCCGACCCCGACCATCCGGAGAACAAGGCGTACCACACCTGGCATCCGGCGCTGATCGTTATTGCCGCCACCGGCGAGCGCTGCGACATCGGCCACGAACACGGCTTCAAACCGACCCTGGCCCCTCAGGAGCTGTTCGAGCTTTCCGGCGGCTGGCCTGCCTTCGGCTATGTGGCCGAGACCTTGGCCGGCGCCCGTCACGAGAACCACGACGGCCACAAGGTCACCGTGGCCCACTTCCGAGCATCGATCGGCAACGGGGCCGGATCGGAGCCGCTCTACGACGCAGGCTTCGAGTGTGATTGGCTGTCGAAACTCCACCAGGGCTCCTCGACACTCGACGCATTCTCCAACCACCTTCACGAGTACTTCCTCACCCTGCGATGCATGGATGGCCTCAACGCCAACGGCGTCGTCGACAACACCGTCGTCGGAACACAATTCTCGGTGAAGGTCATGTACACCTACGGCAAACCGAACGAGTTCACCGAGGACGGCTGTTCTCGCGACGATCCGGCCACCCCGCAGAACGAAACAATCTTCTCGTCCTCGATCCTGACCGGCCCGGAGGGCCAAGCGGTCATGGGTTCGATGCAGACCTCGCCCCTCGGTAACGACAGCCACAACAACCGTGGGTTCACCTGTTCAAGTGGCGTGATCTGGAAAGACCTGAGCGAGGTGGCCAGCGTCGACCTTTGGACCCAGCTGATCAAGATCAAGGACAACAACGATGACACCGTGATTACGATCCAGCCGTACTACATCGTGAAAAACCCGGCTCGCATCGTCGAGGCCTACGACGGCTTCAACGGCGAACAGCCGAGCAAGGTCGTCCGCACCATCAGCCTTTGCTACGACGAGTCTGGTAATCGCCTGCAGCGAGACTTCTGCAATGGCGCTCCGTCGAGCGAGCCGGATTGGCGCAGCCCGACCTCGCCATTCAACGGGGCACTGCGAGCGGTCAACTTCAAGGCATCGCACGTTCAGAACGCCGCTGGACCGCCAGAGTTCTGCACCGATCCGTACGGCTTCACCGTTGACGACCCGGCACCCTGTGAGCGTGGCAACATTCTTCAGAAGGCTGCGCCGTTCGACAACCACTGGAATGACGGCCGCTACAGCTATGCCGGTCGAACCGGCAACGTCGCCGGTTCGATCTGGGCTCAAGACCCCTATGGCAACCGATTTGAAGCGACCCCTTCAGCCGGTGGGGCCTACACGCCTAACGGAATTGGCTTCGAATTCATCATCGACAATCGCAATCCCGACGATGACCAGGATGGATTGCCCGACGGTGCCAACCTGCGAGGACAGAACTGACCGATAGCTTGAGGGTCGGCTTGTGGCGCCGGGTCTAGTGAGCCCCGGTTGGTGAGTTTCTTACCAACCGGGGTTAATCACCGCTGCTGCTCGGCCGATACATATCACCGGCGACGTCGTCTCACCGACAAGTCCACAACCGGCAAACGAGCCCCCTTGAGCAACTCACTTTCAACCACCACGGCGATAGCACCACCAGATCCAGTCCCTTCCAAGTCCGAGATTCAAGCGGTCATTCCGGCCCATTGTTTCGAGCGGAAGCTGCCGACTGCATTGGGCTACACCGCTTTCTCCCTGATCGCCACAATCCTCCCGGGAATCCTGGCCTGGCAGTTTCTGCCGCTAAGCCTTATCTGGCTTCCGGTCTGGCTGGCATACGCATTCGTATCTGGCACCGCAGCCGTCGGTGTGTGGGTTATCGCTCACGAATGTGGCCACGACGCCTTCTCCGACAACAAACGACTGCAAAACGGCATCGGCTTTGTGCTGCACTCGGCACTGCTCGTCCCCTACTTCTCCTGGCAACGCAGCCACGCCATTCACCATGCCAAGACCAACCACGTGATCGATGGCGAAACCCACGTGCCAAAGCGAGTCGACACCGAGGCAGGCGAACGTGCGTTGGGTCTCCGACGGCGAGCTGGCTCCAAGGTCCACACCGCGGCAGGTATCGCCGCCCGGCTGCTATTCGGCTGGCCGGTCTACCTGCTCACCGGCGCCACCGGCGGCCCCGAGCGCGGCGTCACCAACCACTTCTGGCCACTCGCCCCGTTCTCGAAGGCGCTGTTTCCAGCCCGCTGGGCTCAGCGAGTCATCGCCTCGGCCATCGGCGTCTTGACCGTCGTCGCGCTGCTGGCCATCTGGGCCATCGCCGCCGGTTCGATCATGCCGGTGTTGGCGCTCTACGTCGCTCCGTACCTGGTCTGCAACGCCTGGCTTGTGGCCTACACCTGGATGCACCACACCAGCGCCGACACCCCGCACTACGACGAGCCAGACTGGTCATACGTGCGCGGCGCATTCTGCTCCATCGACCGGCCCTATGGGCGAGTGTTCGACCTGGTCCATCACCACATCGGATCAACCCATGTGGCCCACCATCTCTTCGCCAGGATCCCCCACTATCACGCGGTCGAAGCCACCGAGGCGCTGCGAAACGCCTACCCCGAGCTCTACCGCTACGACCCAACGCCAATCCCCAAGGCCCTATGGCAGATCTCGAAAGAGTGCGTTGCGGTAACCGAAACCAGCGACGGCTGGCGCTACACCGCCACTAAGACGACTGCGGCCTAAAACGGCCGCTTGCCGACCCTACTTGCTGCGAATAGCAGAGCAAGTACGGTCGGCAAGCCTCGGTTCCCGCCGATCTTGTACCGTCTCGCCCCGTCGAGCCAGCCACTAGGGCCAACAGCGACAGGGCGAGCGACGATCTAGTTAGTCGAACATGATGACGCCGCGAATATTCTCGCCGTCACGCATGGCCTGGTAGCCCTCGTTGATCTGATCCAGGGTGTAGGTCTTGGTAATGAGATCATCGAGGTTGAGCTGACCCTGGAGGTACAGCTCGAACAGCATCGGAATGTCCTTGCGGATATTGGCCGAGCCGAACAGCGAACCGACAAGCTGCTTCTCCATCATGGTCAACATGATGGCCGGAATCTGCACCGAGCCCTCGGACGTGGAGTGCAGGTTGGTGACGACGATCTTGGACCGCTTGCCACCGAGGTTGAACGCTTCACCGAGGGTTTCCCCGTCGCCGGTACCCATNNTTGTCGTAGCCACGATCCCAGGTCACCTCGCTCATCGCCGCCTGTGCCTCTTCGATGGAAGCGAAGGCGTGGGTTGCGCCGAACTCCATGGCCTTTTCCCGCTTAAACGAGATCGGGTCGATGGCAGTGACCACTCGAGCGCCGGCCATCTTGGCTCCCTGGACCGCGTTTGATCCGATACCACCGCAACCGACGACGGCGACGTAGTCGCCAGGCTCGACGCCTGCGCTGTAGACCGCTGACCCCCAACCGGTTACAACGCCACAGCCCATTAGGCAGGCCTTGTCGAGCGGCCAGTCCTTGTCGATCTTGATGCAGCTGGCCTCGTTGACCACGGTGTGCTCGGCGAAAGTGCCGAGCAGGCACATCAGACCGAGATCCAAGCCGTCGGCGGTGTGGTGGCGGGCGGTGCCATCGAGCATCTGGGTGCCCTGGGGGAACGTCGTCAGCCCGTCGTCACACAGGTTCGAATGACCCGAGGCGCATGAGGCGCAGCGCCCGCAGGCCGGAATGAAACCGAAGATCACGTGATCACCCGGTTCTAGCCAGTCGACACCTTCGCCAACTTCCTGGACGACGCCGGAACCCTCGTGTCCACCGATCATCGGTGCCGGTGGCACCAGCCCGGCGATGTGACCGTCGTAGGCGTGCTCATCGGAGTGACACATGCCGGATGCGGCCATCTTCACCAGCACCTCGCCGCGTTTCGGCGGATCGAGCTCGATCTCCTCGACGCTCCATGGCTGGTTGACTTCCCGAAGGATGGCTGCGCGTGTCTTCATCAAGGCTCCTGTTTAGCGGTGCTAACGAATCGGCCGACGATTTCGGCCGGGCGACCGACTGTAGTGACGATCGCCGCCGCGTGCCATCCGCGCTTCCCTGCCGAGCCAGATCAGAGGAGATCTACGAGATTTCGGCTGCCTACCCATCGCCAGTAGCGACAGGTAGGCAGCCTCACGGACTACCGCTAGTAGATGATCACGCCTCGGACATTCTTGCCCGAGTGCATATCTTCGTAGCCCTGATTGATCTCATCCAGGGTGTAGGNNTCAACCTTGCTGTTCTCCATGTTGCCCAAACCGGTAACAACCACGGTGCCGGCCTTGCGGGTGGCGGCGAACGCCTCGGCGACATGGTGGTTCTCCAGCACACCGACGGTCACGATGACCGAGTCGGCGCCCTGACCGTTTGTGACCGACTGGGCGAACTCCATGGCGTCATTCATGTTGCTGAAGCTGTGGGTGGCGCCCACGGTCTGAGCGACCTCGGTCTTGAAGCTGATCGGGTCGACAGCGATCACGTTGGTTGCACCAGCGTGGGCCGCTCCCTGCACCGCGTTCATGCCGATGCCACCGCAACCCATGATGATGACGGTCTGGCCGGGCTTCACCTCGGCCGAGTTGACCGCCGAACCCCAACCGGTACCAACACCACAGCCAACGAGGCAGGCCTTGTCGAGCGGAAGGTCCTTGTCGACCTTGATGGCCGAGGTGGCATCGATCAGGGTGTGCTCGCAGAAGGTGGAGATGCCACACATCTGGCCGGCATCGACGCCTTCGGCCTTACCGCGGAACGAGCCGTCGGTTCGGGTTCCCGCCATGATGAACGCACCGAGGTCGCACAGGTTCTGTTGGCCGGATGCACACCAGCGGCAGCGCCCGCAGCCCGGGAGGAACGACATGACAACGTGGTCGCCGACTTCCCATCCCGGGGTGTTCGGCCCAACCTGCTCGACGATGCCAGCGCCCTCATGGCCTCCCATGTACGGCGTCTCAACGGGGATATCGCCGGTCGTGCAGTGATCGTCGGAGTGGCACATACCCGAGGCCACCATCTTGACCAGCAGCTCGCCCTGTTGAGGTTCGCTCCACTCAATATCGACGATCTCCCACTTGCCCGGAACCTCGCGTACTACTGCGCCTCTTGTCTTCATGGTGATAGTCCCCTTCGGTATCGATTGCGCGGCTTACTAGATGTGATTACTGACGTCCTTGCTAGCTAAAGGTGTATTGCTAGCTAAAGGTGTTAGGTACGTTCTAGCAGTTGGCAGGGCCGGGAATCCAGAGTGAGTTATGCCCGAACCGAGGTGGACCAGCCCAATGAGGACGAGCCGAGTGTGGACTAGCGAGGAGCGAGATCCTTGATGGCCTGGCGGGCATCAACTCCAGCAAACCCCATGATCGAAAGCGCTGGTGTGGTGACCCCGGCATCGACGTAACGCTGGATGTGATCGCGACACTCAGCGGGCGACCCGTGGATGATGATGTCATCGACCACCTGGTCGGGAATCGCCGCCAGCGCGGCCTTGCGATCGCCTGCAGCCCAGGCATCCCACATACCTCGGAGCTGATCGCCTCGACCGACCCACTCGTGGAACGCGGCATAGACCGGCACGTTGAGGTAGGCGGCGATGGCGAACCGGGCCTGTTCCCGAACCTTTTCGGTGTCCTCGCTTGGACAGACGAAGATCCGGGCCACGATCTCCTTCGTCTCCCCTTCGGCGGCCTGTCCCTGCACGATAGGGGCCACCTTTTTGACGTCCTCTGCCGAAAGCCAATTGATGATGGCGCCGTCGCCCTCGCGACCGGCCAGTTTGAGCATGCCCTCCCGCAGCGCGGCAACCAGGATCGGCGGCTGCTGTTCCGGCACCAAACCCAGGCGGAAGCCGTTGATCTCGAAGGTGTCGTAGCTCTCCTTGACCTTCTCGCCGGTCAGCGCCGTTTTGAGGAACCGCACCGCATCCCTGGTGCGTTTGTATGGCTCTTCGAACGGGATGCCGTTCCACCGCTCGACGATCACGTTCGATGACGAGCCAATACCCATGACAAAGCGTCCGGGGGCGGCATCGGCCAGCGCGGCCGCGCTCTGCGCCAGCAGCGCCGGGCCCCGGGTGAATGCGGGGATGATCGCCACGCCGAGTCGGAGCTCGGGAGCCCAGGCCGCGGCCAGGGCCAGCGGGGTGAAACCGTCGGAGCCATCGGCCTCTGAAGACCACACATCGGTGTAGCCAAGGTCGACCAGCTCCCGAAACAGCTCCTTGTGTTCTGACAATCGTGCTCCGGCTAGTGGCACCGACATTCCGTATCGACTCATGGCCACAAGGTAGCCAGTCCCCAACCGTCCGGCCAGCTTTGACCGGGCGCACGGTTGCTAGTGCGCCTCTAGCGGCACTCCGGCCGGGCCCGGAGGACCCGCCGGGACCTCAGCCTTCGGGCCGTAACGTTCGGCCAAACGGGGCAGCACATAACCCAACCTGAGCAGTCCCAGGCCGATGACCAGGAACAGGCCGACCCGCCACAAGGTATCGACCTCGGCAAGATCGACGGCCAGCAGCTTCAACAGAACGGCGCCCAGAGTGACGAGTCCGACCGCTCGCACAACCGAATCGGCGGTGAAAATTGCGGACACGATGGCCACCGCCGCGGCCAGAGCCCAAACCACCGAGATGGCCACCTGATTCTGAGGGCTTCCCAGCTGGAACAGGGCTGCGGCCAGCCAGCCCAGCGACCAGACCCAGGCCACGACGAACAGCGCCCGACTTTCGTGCTTCCAATCGGAGACACGCCACGCCAGCGCAGCACCGGCGACGAGGGCGAGCACAACAACCAGGTTTGCCACGAGGTCCTCCGCTTCCGGTCCGGGCCGGGAGAATGCCTCAGCAAGACTGCGAGCGCTGCCAAGCAGGGTCACGCCGCCGACGAAGGCGCCGATGGCAAAGACCAGCGGTCCAAGCCACCGAGCGGCGACGAGACTGGCGGCCGAGACGGCGACCCCGAACACCAACCAACCTTCGGCATATGAGGTCTGGGCCATCAATGAGGTGGCGAAACCGATCCCCAGCAACCAAACCAGGGCATAGAGCACATCGGTGAAACGTTTTGGTTCACGCCTACCGGTAACCCAGGCTGTGATCGCCAGCAGGGCAATGGCTGCCATGATGCCAAAGTCCACGCTGATATCGGGGCGGGAGCCGTCGAAGATGGTCTCGAGCATCGAACCGGAAAGCATCAGGCCACTGACCGCGGCCAACGCAACCGCGTTGAGCTTCAACAGCACATCCTTGAGGCGGTAGCCGATCAAAAGGGTGGCCAGCGCCTGAGCGGCCATAGCAACCAGCTGTGCCGAGTCGCCGAGCAGCAGCACAAGACCGACGATGAGCAACGCTCCGGCTCCGAGCACATGGGAAGCAAACAGCGTGTCCTCGATCCAGTCGAGCAGGCGAGCCACCAGAGCTACAACCAAGAATCCCCAAGCCAGGGCCACGGCTAGCCAACCAAGCGTTGATTCGGTATCGAGATTTGCGAACAGGGCCACCGAGCCGAAGCTCCACAGCGCCAACAGCAGGACCGAGCGGTAGTCGATAGCAGAAAAGGCCGAACGGGAGTGCCAGCGGGCCGACAGGGCCGGACCGAGCCACAACACCGCGGCGACAACGGCGACCAAGGCGAAACCGGCGTTGCGATGGTCGGTGTTGTTCTCGGCGGCCATCCAGGTGGCCAGGCCGAGGATCCAGGCCGCAGCGGCTGCGGTCGAGGCCAACCGGTAGAGCGACCAGCGCCGCTCGAGGCCAACGACCAGGGCGACGATGGCGAACCCACCGAGCCAGACACCGGTGGCCCATACCGGGCTGTCAACCAGGATTCTGGCCCAGGTCGGCACGATGAACATGGCTGCGGTGCCGGCGACCGCCACCGACTCCAGTCTGGTTCTCATCGCCACCAGCAACGAGATCGCGGTGGCGATAGCCACCAACGCCAAGCCGGTGGCCGCGCTCCACAGATCGAGCCAGCCGTAGGCCGCGCCGGCGCAAACGATAAGCACGATGCTGCCACCGTTGCCGAAGGCCAGAGCCCAACGCTGCTTCAAAGAGCTCAGCGAATCGGCGCGAGGCGATGCAGCATCTGATGACAGAGCGTTTGTTGCGGCGGCCGAGAGCCGAACCGCGTTGGCCAGCATCGCCGACCCGATGATGGCGGCGCCGAGCAACTGCAGTTCTCGACTGATCCAACCCCGATCGATCGCCGTGCTAACCAAGAAACCGGCAGCCAACACAACCAGGGCGATTCCGACCCAACGCAGAATGGCCTCGACGCTCACGTTATATTCTCGGGCCTTATGTTCTCGGGCCTTGCCCGGGAATTCTCGGGTCCTAGGTGGCGGCGGTTTGACCGGAGTCGAAATCAGATCGCCGACACGGGGCGGCGGTGGTGCCGACGGCACCGGCACCGCAGCTGGCCCCGGCACCGCAGCTGGCCCCGGCACGGCCGATGGCCCGGCCACAGTGGACGGCCCAGCAGAAGACACAGAAGACGGCGCGGCGGAAGACAAATCGGCGAAGCCTCGCTCCAGTATCTCAAGGCGTGAGTCGAACGAATGCTCTAGATCAGCGATTCGTTGGGTCAACTCGCGAATGGTCGGCTCTGTCTCCATGAGTCCATCATCCACCAAACACCGTCGGTCCAGCAGGGTCTAAATCCCCCAAAATCCCCTAGGGGGTACGATCGTCAGCGACTAGGTTCGCTGGGTGCTGTCGAACCCAGACACCGGTTTCGAAGATCCGGAATGGCTCTATCTGCGGTGGGCAGCGCTGTTTGGGGCCGCCCTGCAGGGCTTTTGGGTAGTCACCAGCGTCTACATCGTTATCGACGTTGGCCTCGGCCCAGTCCAGTTGCTGCTTCTTGGGACAACCCTTGAAGCGACGATTCTGGTGGCCGAGGTGCCAACCGGCGTTGTTGCTGACACCATCAGCAGAAGGCTGTCGATGATCATTTCGATGGTCCTTGTTGGCGCCGCCCTCATCGCCATAGGTTTCGCCACGTCGTTTCCCATGCTGGTGGCGGCCAATGCCCTGTGGGGAATCGGCTTCACGTTCTCCAGCGGGGCCGACGTTGCCTGGTTTACCGACGAGATGTTGCACCGCGGAAGCGATCAACCTTCGATCGACGTTGCCTTCGCCAGGGCCGCCCGCTGGCGACAACGGGGCGGAGCGGCCGGGCTGGTGTTCTTCGGCCTGCTGGGCTGGCTAACCAGCCTGACGGCAGCCATCTGGTCAGCCGGCGTACTGGTGTTGTTCCTCGGGCTGGCCATCGCCATGTGGTTTCCCGAAAACGGATTCAACGCGGTTCGGGTCGACCGGCTCGGCGAGTCGGCCCGCATTCTCCGCTCCGGCCTGACGCTTGTCCGAGGCGATCGTATGGTTATGCGATTGCTAGCCGTGACGCTGCTATTCAACCTCGGCGCTGAGGCGATGGACCGGCTGACCGAACTGCGACTCATCAACCTCGGCCTACCGAGAGCTACATCGCCGGTGGTGTTTTTTACCGCCCTGGGGATCGTCGGCCTGCTGGCCGGCGCAGCGATGCTGAAACTGATCGAAAGCCGTCTCGATGGCGAAAACGGTCCCCGTCTGATCTACGGCGCCATGTCGCTGCTGGCCGCGCTTGGCGCCGCGGTGGTGGCCGGTGCTCCGTTGGCCACGGTCGCCGCGGTTGGGGTGTTTCTCACCAGAGGTTTGGCCTGGTCGGTCATCCCGGTGGTCAGCTCGATCTGGATCAACAGGACCACGACCAGCGAAGCGAGAGCAACCGTTCAGAGTGTTCTCGGGCAGGCCGAGTCAGCAGGCCAGCTGGCAGGCGGACTACTGCTGGGGGCGGTTGCCGGACTGGTCGGGTTGGCTGCGGCGCTGGCCACCGCGGCCATCCTGTTCGCCATCTGTGGCCTGCTGATCCTGCGACGCTGAGGGGAACCTCACACACCAGATCTACTCAGGCCTACTCGATGCCGGCCAACCATGATGTCTCGTTGAACGAGACCAGAGATCGAAAGCCACCACCCTGAGATCGGATTCGAGTCACCGAGCCGTTGTCTGGCAGCAGGATCAGCGCATCGTTATAGATCGCCGCGGTCATCATGGCCGAGATCACCCCGCCGTGGCAGACAACCGCCACCGTGGCATCGGGGTGGGCCACGGCGATGTCGTCGAAGCCTGCTCGGACCCGATTCAGGAACGCAGGATCCTGCATGGCGGCCAGGATCGCCAGTGCCTGCTCGCCGCTCATCTCCGCCGCATGTTTCTCCGAGTAGTACGCCTGGCCGGAGTTGAACTCCGACACCCGCTCCTCGACGATCGGCTCCAGACCGGTTGCCCGGGCCAACGGTTCGGCCGATTGCCGAGCCCGAAGCATCGGGCTGACGTAGAGCGCGGCGAAGTCGGCGTCGGCCAACTCTGCGGCAGTGGCCTCAGCCTCTCGCCGACCTCGATCGCTCAGCGGTGGATCCTCCACGCCGGCGGCCGCAGGCTCGCCGTGCCGGATGATCACAAAGTCGGTTGCCACTAGTCGTTCAAGGTCGAGGTCGTTTCGGCCCGAGACTTCTTCAGGTCGTTCGACAGCGCGGCCATCATCGGACCGTAGTCATGGCCGACGGTGAGCATGCGAAAACCCTGCTCGTGGCGCTTGGCCGCCAACTCCGGATTGCAGTGGATGCCAGCAATCACGCCGTGCTTCTTGCAGCCGGCCACGATGGTCTCGATTGCCTCGACAAACGCAGGGTCGTCGTTGTCGAAACCCGGTGGCAGACCGAGGGTAAGCGATAGGTCGGACGGGCCGACGTAGGCCGCAGTGATGCCGGGGACCGAGAGGATGTCATCGAGATTCTTCACTGCCTCAGCGGTTTCGATCATCGGGATGACCGCCACCTCGGCGTTCGCTTTGCCAAAGTAATCATTGCCGTGAAGGACCGAGGCCCCGATCGGGCCCATACTTCTCGATCCTTCCGGGGCATAACGACAGCCTGCGGCCGCCCGCTCCGCCTGCTCGCCGGTATTGATCATGGGAAAGATGATCCCGAGCGCGCCAGCGTCGAGTAGCCGACCGGCGATCTCCGGTTGGTTGGCTGGTGTCCGAGCGATAGGGGTCACCGAGCTACGAGCGCTGGCCTGCAGCCCGACCACCACATCGCTGTAGTCGTGCAGCCCGTGCTGCATATCGATGCACAGATAGTCGTAGTCCAGATTGGCGGCGGCCATCGCTACCAGTGGCTCCCGCATCATCATCCATGCGCCGAGGGTGGTATCTCCCGATGCGAACTTTTCCAGCAGTCCGTTCTTTGTCATCAGGCCACCATAGGGAATGGGCGGCGATCACGACAGCGAGCAGCCGATCATGGCCGAGACTAGGGTTGTCGGTCGAAAGACAACTAGGGGGAATACGTATGGCTGATCAGTTTGTTGTTGAGCGGAGCGAGACGATCGCCGCCACACCAGAGGAAGTGTTTGGCAAGGTCGGCACTCTGCAGGGCTGGGACGAGTGGAGCCCCTGGGCCGAGATGGACCCAGACATGAACAAGACCTACTCCGGCGAACCCGGCACGGTTGGTTCCATTTACAGCTGGAGCGGCAACCGCAAGGTCGGCGAGGGTCAGATGACGATCACCGGCATCGACCCCAACGCTCGGGTAGCCATCGATCTGAAGTTTCTCAAGCCGTTCAAGTCGGAGAACACCACCGAGCTCTTGCTGGCTACAAACGGCTCAGGCACCGACGTGACCTGGCGAATGACCGGACCGATGACCCTGATGACCAAAGTGATGGGCTTCATCGGCAAGACCATGGACAAAATGGTCGGACCGGACTTCGAAAAGGGCCTGAGCAAACTCAAGCGCATCTCCGAGGCCTAAGACCGGCGGCGGTTATTGAGCACCGCTACTGGTTTGGCGACTGGGTTTGATTACTGGGTACCCAGGGCGGCTTGGATCTCGGCTGCCAGTTCATCTTCGGGGCGTAGTGCCCGTTCGGTGCTGATGTTAATCTGCCGCAACTCACCCTCGAAGCGGAACGGGGCGGTGTAGTCATCGCACAGTCCGGTCGAGTTCTGGCCCAGGTCCATGCCGACCGATGACAGCATGACGGCGACCTCGGGCACGGTTCCTTCGCCGATGAGTTCATCGTTAGCGTAAAGCCGGACCCGAGCCGGGCCGCGACTGACCCGATCGAGATCAACCCCGAGTACCACATCGCCCGCCGGGAGTTCAGCGGAGCGGATCGTGGTGTGAGTGGCGAAATAGTTGTGGTTATAGACGAGCCGGTTGTCTTTGATGTAGGCAACCAGGCCGTTGTTGATCGTGCCCGCGGCCATGATCACCCCGCTCTGGCCGGTCGAGCCGCGGCTAGCCTCAGCTCGCAGCTTCCACGACCGGGCACCAAGCGCTGGCGCGGTATCCATCGGGATGCGGTCCATCGGTAACCGATAGACGAAGTCTTCCCTGGCCCGAGGGGTGCCCGGCACCGGGTGACCGGCGAATAACCCGTGAACGGTTCCGGAGTGGATCGGTAGAACGCCATACTTTTCGGCTTCGACCCAGAACAGTTCGGTCAGCTCGGCCAACTTCTCGGGGTGGCTCTCGGCTAGGTCGTTTGCTTCGGAGAAGTCCTCGTCGAGGTGATAGAGCTCCCAAACGTCATCTTCGAGTGGCCGACCGGCCTTGTGGTAGGTCACCGCCTTCCAGCCGTTGGCCCAGATGGCCCGGTTGCCGAACATCTCGAAATACTGGGTCTGTTTCTGGGTCGGCACCTCGGCGGCGTCTGCCGCTGCCGGGGCAAAGGTATACGCCAGGCTGGTGCCTTCGATCGGCTGTTGCTCGATGCCTTTAACCGTGGCTGGAAGCTCGGCGTCGAGCACCTCGAGGATCGTTGGGGCGATGTCGGTGACGTGATGGAATTGGCTGCGGATCTGACCGGCACAGTTCGGGTCGATCCCGGCAGGCCAGGAGACGATCAGCGGATCACGGATGCCGCCGCCGTGGGTGTCCTGCTTGTACCGCTTGTTCGGGGTGTTGCCGACCTGAGCCCAACCCCACGGATAGTTGGAGAAGCTGCGGCGGGTACCGATGTCGTCGAGCCGCTTAACCGCGGCGCCGACATCCTCTGGCACGTTGTTGAAGTACTTGAACTCGTCGATGACGCCGCTGGGATTACCTTCCTGAGAGGCGCCGTTGTCGCTGAGGGCGAACACCAGGGTGTTGTCGAGTTCGCCCTGTTCTTCGAGAGCGTCGAGCAGCCGGCCAACCTGGGCATCGGTGTGATCGAGGAACGCTGCGAAGGCTTCCTGTAGTCGACAGGCAAACGCTTTCTCGTCATCGCTCAGGTCATCCCAAGCTTCGACGCCAGGGTTGCGGGGCGCCAACTCGGTACCGGGTGGGATGACGCCCATCTCAAGCTGACGCTCATAGACCCGCTGCCGCATTACATCCCAGCCCTCATCGAACTTGCCGCGGTACTTGGCCAGGTATTCATCGGGCGCCTGGTGGGGAGCATGGGTGGCGCCAAAGGCCACATACAGAAACACCGGGCGCTCGGGCACAAGCGACTTCTGATTGCGGACCATGTCGATGGCCTGGTCGACCAGATCCTCCGACAGGTGATAGCCCTCTTCGGGGGTAGCAGGCGGTTCGATGTAGTGGTTGTCGACGCAAAGCTCGGGATGGAACTGGTCGGTCTCCCCGTTGAGGAATCCGTAGAACCGGTTGAAGCCCCGCTGCAGCGGCCAATCGGTGAACGGCCCGGCCGCCGAAGCTTCGCGCATCGGAGCCAGGTGCCACTTGCCGACCGTCATCGTCGAGTAGCCGATCGGGCCGAGCAGTTCGGCCAGCGTCGCCGCGGTTGGGCTGATCCGGCCTCGCATGTTGGGGAAACCGGTGTCGAAGTTAGAAACCGCCCGCATGCCAACCGAGTGATGATTACGACCGGTCAGCAGACATGCCCTGGTCGGTGAGCACAGCGCGGTGGTGTGAAAGTTCGTGTAGCGCAGGCCGTTGTTGGCCAGGCGGTCGAAGTTCGGGGTTTCGATTACCGATCCGAAACAGCTCAGGTGGCTGAAGCCGGTGTCGTCGAGAAGGATCACCAGCACGTTTGGGCTACCGGCCGCTGGCAACACTGGCTTGGGCCACCAAGGCTCGGAATCGCTGACCTCACGGTTGATGACACCTTCGAAGATTTCCGTCATCTGGATGTTCTAGCTCAGTCCGGCCACCGTTCGAAAGCCAAGGTTGCCCGCCGAGCTATCGGGGCCACTGGAGCTGCGGGCGCCAACGCGGTAGCGATGACAGTACGACTCGTGGCAGAGGTAGGAGCCACCTCGCATGATCCGCTGCTCCCCGGTTGCCGGACCCTTCGGATTTTCGGCCGGGCTGTGCTGGTAGTAGTCGGCGGCGTACCAGTCGGCGCACCACTCCCACACGTTTCCGCACATGTTGTAAAGGCCGAACCCGTTCGGCTCGTATGTGTCGACCGGGGCGGTGCCGTTGAATCCGTCTGCCATGTTGTTGATGGCTGGGAAGTCGCCCTGCCACACGTTCATCCGATGGCGGCCGTTGGGCTCGCGCTCGTCGCCCCAGGGAAAGGTTGCGCCGGCCAAGCCACCGCGGGCGGCGTATTCCCATTCGGCTTCGGTCGGCAGTCTTGACCCATCCCATTCGCAGAATGCCAGGGCGTCGCCGTGGGAGACCTGGATGACCGGGTGATCGGCTCGATCGTCGATGGTGCTGTGTGGGCCTTCGGGTTTACGCCAGTTGGCTCCGAATACCTGCCGCCACCAGGGGGCGTTGGCCACTCCCCTGGTCTCTTCGAAGTCGTCTGGCAGTAGACCGCCGAAGACAAACGACCAGTCGTATCGCTCGCCGTCTGTGACATAGCCGGTGGCATCGACGAACTCGGCGAAGCGGGCGTTACTCACGGCGTGGGCGTCGATCCGGAACGGTTCGACGGTGACCTGATGGACCAAGGTTTCCCCGTCTTCGGGGTACGCGACATCGCCGCTGGTGCCCATGGCGAACGTGCCGCCCTCGATCTCCACTCGTTGTGGGTCGCCGCGACGCCCGGACGGCGATTCAGGGCCACCAGACGGCTGTGAAGGCCTCTGCGGTGCTTCATGCTTGTATTCATGCTCGTATTCACTGCGATCGGGGCTACAGCAACTCATGTTTTTGGCTCGCATTCTTGGCTGTAGGGGGCGAAAACCCTCTGAAACAGTGGGATCTCTTCAGTGTCACACCCTGTAGGGATACTTGAATCATGGCAAGCGCACAACTTCAACTCATCACCACCGAGCGCATCTGGAAGCTCGATCGGCAAACCGTAGCGGTTGGCCGGGCCGGGATCGCACAGGCCCGGGCAGCCCTCGAGGCCGCCTCCGATATTTCCGACACGGAAGGCCAGCTGTTCGACTACGCCGTCGGCCGCCAGACGACCAGCTCCAACAAGCCCAAGCGAACCAGAGTCCGCACCACCAGCGGAGATACCTCGGCTCCTCACCGAGCTGCGGCCTAGTTCCCACATATGCTCAACGAGTCGGTTAGCTACCTCAGCTACCAGCGTCGACTATCCATATCGGTCGCTCAGATCGTTGCTGGCATCAGCTGGCCTGACTCGCCGCAGGCATCGTAGGCTTTGCCCATGCCTGAAGTAGTAATCATCGACGCTGTCCGTTCACCCATCGGTCGCCGCAATGGTGGTCTGTCCACCATGCACCCGGCCGACCTGCTAGCGATCGTGCAAAAAGAGCTCATCGATCGCACCGGTATCGACCCAAACGAGATCGGCCAGCTCGTCAGCGGCTGCGTCAGCCAGATCGGCGAGCAGTCGTTCAATGTCGGTCGCACTGCCTGGCTGTCAGCCGGTCTGCCGCAGGAAGTCCCCGCCACCACCGTCGATACCCAATGTGGCTCCTCCCAGCAGGCCACCAACATGGCCACCGCGCTTGTCCAGGCCGGGGTTGTCGATGTTGCCGTTGCCTGCGGCGTCGAGGTGATGAGCCGGGTTCCCATCGGCTCAAACTCATCCAAGAAGCTCGGCTTCGGCGGCCCAATCCCCAAGTCCTATTTCGAAGAGCACGACTTCGTCAGTCAGTTCGAAGCTGCCGAGCGCATCGCCGACAAGTGGAACGTCACCCGCGACGACACCGATGCCTTCGCCCTTCGCTCCCAGCAACTCGCCGCTCAGGCCTGGGAAGAGGATCGCTTCTCAACTCAGATCATCGCCATCGACGCCCCGGATCTCGATGACGATGGCAAACCGACCGGCACCACCCACCGAGTCGAAAAAGACGAGGGCATTCGCGACACCACGGCCGAAGGTCTGGCATCGCTTAAGCCAGTAGCTCGCGAAGATGGAGCGCACACCGCTGGCTCGTCCTCGCAGATCTCCGATGGCGCAGCAGCCGTATTGCTGATGAGCGCCGAGAAGGCTGCCGAGCTGGGGCTCACCCCCAAAGCCAAGATCGTCGACACCTGCCTCGTCGGTGTTGATCCGGTGATGATGCTTACCGGTCCGATCGATGCCACCCGCCATCTGTTCAATCGCACCGGCATGACCATGGCCGNNGGCGCCATCGCCCTCGGCCATCCTCTTGGAGGCACGGGAGCATTCCTGATGACCAAGGCCATTCACGAGCTGGAGCGAACCGGAAAGACGAACGCTCTGGTCACCATGTGCTGCGGTGGCGGTCTCGGAACCGGCACCATCATCCAACGCATGTAGATTGTGTAGGCGTGTAACGCATATAGGTTGCGCATGTAACTGGCGTACACAACGTCGAAAGCGCCACCGTGGCCGTAGTGGCCACACCTTCGCAGGCTGAGGCCTTCCCAAAAGCGCCTTTCGAAAGTGCGGCCAAGCGGTGTCTCCACGGCGTTCGCTCTCAATACATTTTGGCTCAATCCGTTTGAGCTCAGTTTGGTTTTGTCTGTGGGCCGCTGCTTCATGTGTTGGTTGCGGCGGCGGCCCATCAGCAACCCTCAGCGGCTCCGAGCATGCCGATCGAGCCACGGTCATCTCGGTCATCGACGGTGACACGGTTGAGCTAAATGTCGCCGGGCAGACCGAACGGGTTCGTCTGCTAGGAATCGATGCCCCCGAATCGGTTCATCCAACGGTACCGGTGCAGTGCTTCGGGAAGCGGGCGTCGGCGGCCTTAGCCGAGGCCCTACCACCAGAAACCGAGGTGCGGATCGAGCGCGACATCGAGGCTCGAGACCGCTACGGCCGGCTGCTGCTCTACATCTACCGAGCCGACGATGGCCTGTTCATCAACCGCTGGCTAGTAACCAAAGGCCTGGCCGACGTTTCCTTCTACGAGCCGAACACCACTCTGGCGGTGCCTCTAACTATGGCCCGAGGAGCAGCCAGGGCCGAGCGGGCTGGCCTCTGGGGTGCCTGCGATGGTCCCGATCAACCGGCGGAATGAGGCTTCGGGTGTGATCGGGCCGCTGCCCGGTGCACTATAGGTAGCGATGCCTCAGGTACCCGATACAGGTCTCCCTATCGAAGCGGTAGTCGATCAGGTTTGGCGTGCGCTGGACGGTCCGGGGCTCGGCGTTCTGACCGCTGAGCCGGGCGCAGGCAAGACAACGGTCATACCGCTGCGACTGCTCGACCAGCCGTGGCTGGGGCCCGATGACAGGATCCTGGTGCTGGAGCCCCGCCGGGTTGCGGCCCGTGCCGTAGCGAGACGTATGGCTTCGATGCTTGGCGAGCCGGTTGGCGCAACCGTTGGTTGGCGAACAAGAGACGATCACAAGATCAGCAGCCAGACTCGGATTGAAGTCGTCACCGAGGGCATTCTGACCCGACGGCTCCAGCGCGACCCCAGCCTGCCCGGCGTCGCCGCGGTGCTGTTCGATGAGTTCCACGAGCGAAGCATCCACGCCGATCTCGGCTTGGCGTTGACCCTCGAAGCTCGGGAAACCATCAGGGAAAACCTCCGCATCCTGGTTATGTCAGCCACCATCGATGCGACCGCCGTCGCCGCGCTGATCGGCTCGAACGACTCACCGGCACCGGTCATCGAATGTGAGGGGCGTACGTTTCCTGTCGATGTGAAGTGGCAACCTATGGCCAAAAAGGACCGGCTAGAACAGTCGGTGGTTATCGCTGTCAAACAGGCTCTGACCAGCCCCGGCGATGTTCTCGTCTTCCTCCCAGGGATCGGCGAGATCCGCCGAACCGTTGAGGCGCTGCATAGAGCGATCGAACCAGCGGTTCGTCCGCTCTATGGAGCCCTGAGCGCCGAAGAGCAAGACGAGGCGCTGCGGGAAATCCCCGGCCAACGGCGTGTGGTGGTGGCCACCGATGTGGCCGAAACATCATTGACCGTTGAAGGAATCGGAGCGGTTGTCGATTCTGGCCTGGCCCGTCGCCCCCGCTACGACCCTGCGACCGGGCTCTCGAAGCTGGTCACCGTTTCAAACTCAAAGGCCTCGGCCGATCAGCGCGCCGGTCGGGCAGGCCGGCTCGGTCCCGGCGTGGCGATCAGACTCTGGTCGAAGGTCGAACACGCCGCCCGCCCCCGGCACGAGCAGCCGGAAATCGCCCAGATCGACCTAGCGCCACTCCTGCTTGAGTCGCTGGCCTGGGGGGTACAGGATCCGATGAGCCTGCGACTGCTCGACCCACCATCACAGGCCGCAGTCGACGACGCCCGGGCGGTTCTCGAACTGTTGGGAGCGGTCGATGAAGACGGTCGCATTACCGATGATGGCCGGAAGATGCTGTCGCTCCCGGTCCACCCTCGCTTGGCGGCCATGGTGGCGGGGGCAGGCGATGGTCCGATGGGTTGGCCTGCGGCCATCATGGCTTCACTGCTTACCGAGCGCGATGTGATCGGCGGCAGGCCGAGTGAACGGCCGGTCGACCTGTGGACCAGGGTCCAGCTGGTCGCCGACAGCGACCGACGGGTGCCTAACGCCGACGGCAACGCCATCCAGACCGTGCGCCGCCGAGCCCGAGAGCTGAACCGCCGAACCGGCGCCATCGAAAGCCAGATCCACCCCGGCGACCTGGGGCGCACGTTGTCGATGGCCTACCCGGACAGGATCGCTCAAAAGCGGCGGGGCCAGGGGGGACGCTTCCGGCTTCGCAACAGCATGGGTGGCGAAATCGACAAGGCCGACCCCATGGCCCACGAAGACATGCTGGTGGTCGCCGAACTCACCGGTTCGAAACGAAACGCCAGGATCGCCAAGGCTGCGGCGATTGACCCTCTCGATGTCGAGCTCGGTTTCTCAGAGGAGATGTCGCAACGTACCTTCTTCGGTTGGGACGACAGCAAGAATGACCTGACAATGCGGATCGAGCGCCGACTGGGCGCCCTCGATTTCGGCACCCACGAGCAGCGGATCAGTCCGTCGCCACAGGTCACCGAGGCCCTGATCGATCACATCGTCAGTACGAAGCTGCGGGTCCTGCGCTGGCCAGACAGCGCCAGAGCGCTACAGGCCAGGGCCGCGCTGATCAGCGAACATCGATCGGATGCCGGAATCGCTCCGATCGACGATGCCACCCTGATCGCCGATGCTGAGAGTCTTTTTGCTCCGTGGCTCGATGGCGCCACCGGCCGGTCCGATCTGGAGAAGCTCGATCTGGTGACGCTGCTCCGCAATCATCTGGGCTGGGAGGCAACCTCGCTGATCGACCGTCTAGCCCCAACCTCCTATCAGCTGCCCTCGGGGCGCAACGCAACTATCGACTATCTAGCCGAGAGTCCCCGGGTCTCGGTTCGGGCTCAGGATGCCTATGGCATATCGTCGGCCCCGACCATTGTCGAAGGCGCAGTACCGCTGACTTTCGAGCTGCTGTCGCCCGCCAACCGGCCGATCCAGATCACATCCGACCTGGCGGCGTTCTGGACCGGTTCGTGGTCGGAGGTTCGAAAGGACATGGCAGGCCGCTACCCCAAACACGATTGGCCGACGGACCCGTCGGCGGGACGCTAGCGTCATCGGTGTGACCGCGCTCCTCGAACAGCTCGGACGTCGCCCTACGGATCGTCTTGTGATTCTTGTTTGCGATGGCCTCGGTTCCTCAAACGCCGCCAATATCGGCGTGCAGAACGCGATTCGCAACGGGGTAGCCACCACCGCTGGCCTCCAAGTTCCCTGTCCCTGGGCTAGAGGCGCCGCGGCTCAACACCATGGGGAAGATGTTGGTGTGGCCCTCACGGTCAACGCTCAGCATGACACCTACCGGTGGGGTCCGATTACTACAGCCCCGTCGCTACTCGATGGTGACGGTGGCTTTCCCCGTACGGCCAACGACCTCGGCGAACACGCTGATCTCGACGAAACAAGGCGGGAATGTCGAGCTCAGATCGAAAGAGCGGTGCTCTGGGGCTTCGACCCGACCCACCTCAGCGCACATCTCGACGCACTATGTCTGCGGCCAGAACTGTTTGATGTCTACCTCGAGTTGGCCTACGACTTCTCGCTGCCGATCAGTTTGCCAGACCCATCGGTAGACGTCGGCTTCCCGGCCCGCGACCTGGCGTTCCAGGAAGGCGTGCTGGTCGCTGATCATGTAGTCAGCGCTCCCCGGGGTCACGAATCGCGCTCGATAGTCGAAAATGCCCTCAGCGATCTGCAGCCCGGAGTCACCGAGATTCACGTGAGGCCAGCAACCGACACCCCCGAACTGCGGGCCATCACACCAAAGTGGACCGCCAACGTGAGCGACGCCCACCTGGTCACCGATGACTGGGCGTTCCGAGCCGCGCTGGGCCGTTCAGGCGCCGAACTGATCGGCTACCGCGAGCTTCGCACCGCCCAGCGAAAACAATAGAACGCAACGGAAAGAGTCGGGCTCAACGGAAGCAGTAAGGCTTGGCCGGGTAAGCGAGTCTCGGCAGTGCTGGTCAGCTGGAGAGGTGTTCTCGGAACGCCGGTGCTTCGAAGAGTTCCACCAGCGCCAGGAAGTCCCCTATGGCGCCGACCGGCTTCAGGTCGCCCTGCATGTATGCCCTGGCCACCGATTCAGAGCCGTCGACGAACGTGGCCAACTGAGCGCCCGTGGTTGGCACGGTGACCGCCACTGCGTCTTCCTCGCCAGGCCCGACGACCCGGCCATCGACGATGCTGAGGATCGCCTTCTGCTTCTTGCCGATCGTCACCGCTACGACCGCCGAAAGATCACCGTGGTCATCCAGAGCAGCCGATGCTGCGACCAAGCTCTCGATCCAAGCTTCGTCCAGCTCAATCGTCGGTGCCGCGCTTTCGGCGTCAGCCGCCTTGTCGGACTTAGCGGCTGCCATCAGGCCGCGGCCCGATCGGCATCGGTGAGTCCGGCGAACAGGTCGTCTTCAGGGACGTCGGTTTCGACGTGGGAGCGACCGAGGATGTAATCCTCGAATGGGTACGCCGAAGAGGCCGCATCATCCGGCAGCCCGAACCAGAACTTCTCGTTCGGGTCGACCTGGGTGGCATGAGCCAACAGCGCTTCCCGCCGAGCCCAGTAGTAGTCGGCGATATTGACCTTGGTAGTAATGCGGTCGTCCTGAGACGGACGCTTGAACCAGTCCTCGGTGTATGGCGACTCCAGCCCGAGCTCCTCGAACTTCTCGTGATGAGCGGTTAGCCGGGCCCGGCTCCAGGTGGAGTAGTACATCTTCAGCGGCTGCCAGACTTCGCCAGCCTCCGGATACCACTCCGGGTCGGCTGCCCGATCGAACGCGAGGGCGCTGATGTCGTAGACCCGCAGATGATCGGGGTGGCGGTAACCCTGCTGATCATCGGAGTAGGTCATCAGCACGTGGGGTTGCAACCGGCGGATAATCGAGACCAATCGGCCGGTTGCTTCATCAAGATCGGCCGCGGCGAAGCAGTCGGGATGCTGGTTGGCCTCGGTTTCGGCCATGCCAGAATCGCGGTAGCCAAGCCATTCCAGCTCGTGGAAGCCGATGGCCTTTACCGACCGTTCCAGCTCCTCCGCCCTGACCTGCGCCAGGTTGTCGCGAACCTCGGGTCGATCCATGGCCTTGTTCAGAATGTCGCCCTCTTCACCACCGGTGGCGCAGACCAGGTACGCCTTGTGCCCCTCGGCCACGTAACGGGCCACCGTCGGGGCCCCCTTTGAAGCCTCATCGTCGGGATGGGCGTGAACGCTGAGCAGCCGGGCCATTTCTCAAAACTATCGGGGAGAAGTGGGAACGAGCCAGACGTCGCCGACGTTAGTAGTGTCATAATCAAGTAAGTAGCAAGTTCATATGAGGTAGTAGCTACCGGAAGGACCAGGTGCATGGAAGACTCAGCGATTTGGGCCGTAATCTGGCTCGTGGCTGCAGCCGCGTTCGGGATAGGCGAGATTCTGATGGCAGGATCGTTCTTCCTTCTGCCGTTTGCCGCCGGGGCGCTGGCCGCTTTTGTGGCCTCGTTGTTAACCGCCCCGCCACTGGTGAGCTGGCTGGTGTTTCTCGGGGCCTCGGTCGGCTCGTTCTTCGCTATGCGTCCGCTGGCCCGCCGCCTTGAGCGCAACTCCCCCGCTGTCGCTGGCATCGGAGCCAATCGGCTCGAAGGAGCCACCGGCATCGTTATGGCGCCGATTTCCGCCACCCCCGGTGATGCCGGCCTGGTCAAGGTCGGAACCGAGGAATGGCGAGCCGACACCAGAGAGGGCGTGGCGCTCTCGGCCGGTACCAAGGTCGAGGTCATCGCAGTCCAGGGCACCAGGCTGCTGGTTCAGCCGGTGGGGATCGATGATGTAACGCTCTAGCTCAACCTCACTCACCAAGAAGAAGTAGAAGCGTTCGAATCAAGAATCGAAAGTACGGAGGCAAGAGATGGGCCAACTTTTAGGTCTACTAATAGTCGTTCTAGTGGTCTTCATCGTCGTGTACGTGGCGATGGGCGTGCGGATTGTCCGGCCATACCAGAAAGCCGTGGTCGAGCAGTTGGGCCGCTACAAAGAAACGGTCGATCCCGGCCTGCGAATCATCAAACCGGTTCTGGAACGGCTGCGCACAGTCGACATGCGGGAACAGGTCATCGACGTCCCGCCCCAGGAAGTCATCACCCAGGACAACGTGGCGGTCTCGGTCGACGCGGTTATCTATTTCGAGCCAACCGACCCTCAGCGTCTGCTCTACAACATCTCTAACTTCATCATGGCCGTCACCAAGTTGGCCCAAACCAACCTGCGTAACGTCATCGGTGAGATGACGCTCGACCAGGCCTTCACCTCACGTGAGCGGGTCAACGCCGCACTGCGCCAGATTCTCGACGACGCCACAGACAAGTGGGGTGTTCGAGTGGTCCGAGTGGAGATCCAACGGATCGATCCTCCGCAGGACGTCATGAACGCCATGCACGAGCAAATGAAGGCCGAACGGACCCGCCGTGCGGTGGTAACCGAGGCCGAGGGCGCCCGCGAAGCGGCGGTTACCCGGGCCGAAGGTCAGAAGCAGGCGGATATCCTCTCCGCTGAAGGCGTCAGGCAGCGCGACATCCTGATGGCTGAAGGTGAAGCCCAGGCCACCCGTACCAGAGCCGAAGCCGAGCAGTATCGCCAGGAAGTGGTTGCTGACGGTGAGGCCGACGCCATCCGCAGCGTCTACGGCGCTATCACCGATTCGGGCACAGACGACCGGGTCATCGCAATCAAGTACCTCGAGGCGCTGCAGGGCATCGCCGATGGTCGAGCGACCAAGATCTTTATCCCAGCCGAGATGGGCGCCACGCTTGGCACCCTCGGCGGCATCGCCGAGATGCTGAAAGACGGCGACTTCCCCGAAGCGACCGAACCGCCGCCTTCGAAGCGTCGCCGAGGCTCCGAGCAAGCCCCGGCGGTCTCAGCCGGTCAGGCACCCCAGCCCGTGGCTGCGACGCCTCCAGCGTCAGCGGCTGCTGAGCTACCGGTGCCACGTCCCCAGCACGCACCACCGTCGCTGCCGCCGGCGGGCACTCCCCCGCCTCCACCGCTGCGGTAGAGCACCTCTAGCTATTGGAGCGGTTCAAGAACCACTGGGCTATTGGAGCGGTTCAAGAACCACTGGTTATTGGAGTGGTTCAAGAACCACTGGTTATTGGAGTGGTTCAAGAACCACTTCGCCATCCTCGTCGTCTTCGACGAGGCGCCAGCCGAGAAGTTCTGCCAGCGGTCCCCGGCCTTCTTCGGGGCCGCTGGCCAGAACGCCATCGTCGACTCGGAGCGCCACATGGCGACGGGGACGATATAGAAAGCGGCCGTCTCGTTCGATGGCCAGCACGTTGAAGCCCGGCTCGATCGGTAGATCCAGATCGCCAAGCTCGCGTCCGACCGCCGCCGCACCTTCGCCAACGGGGATACGGACCACCACATCATCGGTGTCGCCAAGCGCCACGTGTAGCACCGGATGCAGATCGCTCGACTTCTCGATCAACCACACCATCTGCTGAGCCTGGTCGCCGAGGTCTTCGGCCGCAGCCGCCAGGTGCAACAGCCCTCGTAGAGGTTTCGGATCGACGTCGTCACTGGCGGCCCGCAAAACCCATAGTTCAAGACGAATCTTCATCTCGTCGAGTCGATCTTCGAGATGGCGAACCTCGGCAGCCAAGCTGCGGTCACGGAACACCAGGGCCGAGTAGGCCAAGCCAACCGCAACCTCGGAAAGGTTCTTCATCTCGACGATCGTGTCCACCGCCCGATCGAGGTCGGTCAGCACCGCGGTCTCTTCGACGACCGGAGGGTTGTAAACCGGGGCCCCTGCCAGTTCCCGCAGCCGGGGAATGCCATCGGGCGAACCCCGGAGGAAAAGCACATCGCCAGGATTGATGATGTCGTCACCACCGGGATCGATCAGCCACCGGCGGCCCCGGCGGACCGCCAGAACCCTCATGCCGGTCACCACCGGGAGCTCGAACGAGGCCAGTGGGCGGTTGGCGAAGTGTGATCCTTCGGCCACCTCGACTCGATGCGACACCTCTTCGGCGTCCATCAGGTCGAGTACTAACTGCCGGGGGATGCCCAGCCGCCGCGTGACGATACGGGCGATATCGACCGCGTCGTTGCCGATGCTTTCCACCGCGCTGATCACCTGCAGAACCGCAGACATCGCTTCGGCTTCGCGAGGGTTGCGTACGGCGATGATGCTGAGAGCTCGCATCTGATGGACCAGCTCGCTGATCTGGGTTTCGAGACCGTCCACCTCATCGGCCATATCGGCGTCATCGAAGAAGAGAGCGGCGTAGGCCAGATCGACCATCAGCTCACTCGTGTCTTTGGCCTCAACCAGCATCTCCCGAAGGTTTCGCTGTTCCATTCGTTTAGATTCCCCCAACTATTCTTGCGAGTATTTTCACGTCTACAAAGGTGACCGCCGTGCGGGATAATTGCCCTCGGTTCGCCATCATGCCACGCCCCACAACACCAACGCTCCGATGAGGGTCGCCGCCCCCACCACATCGAGGCTGGCCGAAACCAGTGGAATGCCGTGGCTGTCGGGGTCGAGCCCGAAGCGAACGGCGGCAAACGTTCCGTAGTAGGCCACGATGGCCACAAACGTGGTGGCCACAAGGCCGCCGGTGGCCGCCACCGCGGTTAGCAGGAACAGCCCTGGCGAACTTCGTCCGGCGGCCACTCCGAGGGTGCCAGCCAGCACAGCTAGCAAAACGAAAATGGGGAGCGCCAGGGCGAAGGTGACACGAATATCATCGCGAGCATCTCCCTGGGGAATCTTGCTGGCCCTGATCAGACCGAGGTGAACCTTGGTCGATAGCCGGCTGGAGAGGATGCCACCCAGAGCGCCGGCGGTGGACAGATAACCGGGCAGGAGAACGATCAGCACCGAGAAGGTTAGGAACCGGTCGACCGAGCGCTCGAGCACGATGCCAGCGATCAGACTCATCGTCCCAGCCACCATCAGAATCGGGATGGCTTCCAGCAGAATTCGTTTCGCGGTCGACATCGTCGACCGAATCACCAGCACTGCCACCACGATCACGAGCAGCGCCATGATCGAAGCTAACGATCTTGTAAGCCACCCTCGGCTGATCAGACTGGTGGTAACGACGATCGCAGGCAGCGTGACGAAGTCACCGGAGGCCGAAACCAGCGGAGCCATGACGTTGTCGAGGTCCCAGCCAAAACGAGTGGCCGCCACCGCCAGTCCGATGGTGATGGCCAGTACAACCAGCGATGCGACACTGCCGCCGAGCACCGAGACAACAACAAAGTCGGCGATGCCGAGCACCGAGATCGACTGATCGGTTATGAGCTGAGCCACGACCTCAGCAACGATCGACAGCCCGAGTGCGGCAACCAGCGAACTGGCCAGAGCGCCGATCACGTTCTGGCCGAGCAGCGAATCACGCTTCCAACTCCACGTGAGCGTTCCGGCCTGCAGTGCGGTGGATAATCGGCTGCCCAGCGGGCCGAAAACGTTGCCCCGCAGACCGATCGCCGCCGGGATGAACATGAGCAACCCGGGATTGCTGCGCAACGTGTCGGCGAAGAACGCAAACGTGAAGCCGGTAATCAAACTGGTTGTTGCCGAAAGGGCCAGCGCCCCAAGGCTCTGACTGGCATCACCAACCGCCGGTCCCAACAGGCCACCGAGCGGACGCCAGGCGAGGCGAGGAACCGCTAAGCGTCTGCGGCCCCTCTGGCCATCATCGTCGGTTGTTATCGAGCTGACGATGGCGGCCCGGAGCGCGCCAATCGTTACAAGTAGCCGGCCAACGCGCGACCGGGAGCGGTTTGGGGCGGCAGGCCGCTCGGACACCGACGCAACGGTACAAGCTGCCCCACCCCATTGGCGTTACCCACAGAAACGTGCGGTACCGCTTGGCGCTCCAGCGGCTACGATCCTCTTCGTGCTTTCCACCCGTCTGATCGCCGTTCTCATTGGCCTCGCCCTGCTAAGCGCGGGCTGCGCCAACGATGGCCGAGATCTCAGCGCACCGCTCGATTGGCAGACAACCACCACTCGGCCGCTGCCCCCGACCTCAGCCCTCGACCAGGAAGTAAGCGACTCAGGTCTCTCCCTGACGAGCCCGATGTTCGCCCCCGGCAGCGACATTCCGATCTCTGCCACCTGCGCTGGAGAAAACCTCTTTCCCGAGCTGGCCTGGACCGGGGTAGCGAATTCTGCGGTTGAACTAGCGGTAACGCTCTCCGACCAAACCGATCCAGAGACACCGCTTCTGCTGTGGCTGATGGCCGGGATCGACCCATCGAACACCGGGCTCATAGAAGGCACCATGCCGATTGGGGCCTTTGAGACACTCAACGACTACGGCAATCCCGGTTATGGAACCCCGTGCCTTGAGACATACAGCGACGGTCGCCGAGACATCCAATTTCGGGTCCATGTGTTGACCAGCCCATCGGGAATCGCCCCCGGTGACCCGGGCAACGAGGCGTGGACAACGGTAAAGGCCGGGTCGGTAGATAGCGCCGCGCTTCTCGCCCGCGTCGATTCCGCAGCCTAACCGTTCGCTGAGATCCGGCACGAGCACGATTTGCCCCTGAGCCAAACAGGTGTTGTCCTGTCTTGGTGACCGGGACCAGCTCAGACGACTTTGATCCAGCGGCTGTTCCTATCAGCCATGCAGCGACGGTAATGCTGCTAGACGATCGCCCGGATCTGCACGTTCTTATGGTCCACCGCACCGCCAAGGTGGTGTTCGCTCCCGACATGTGGGTGTTTCCCGGCGGCCGGGTCGACCCCGACGATCATCTCGAAGACTTCGACACCCTTTGCCGCGGCCTTTCCGATCAACAGGCCTCGGCCTTCATGGAGATCGAGCGGGGCGGGTTGGCATGGTGGATCGCCGCCGCCAGGGAAACCCTGGAAGAAGCTGGTCTTCTGTTGGCGGCCAAGCAGACCGACGCCGCAACGATTGCCGAGATTCGCAAGCTCGTATTGCAGAACGAAAACCTGTTCGCCGATGTGCTGTTGCAGCGAGGCATAACCCTCGACGTGACTCCGATCGAGGAGGTGGCCCGGTTCATCACTCCCCTCGGCCCTCCACGGCGGTTCGATGCCCGCTTCTTTGTGGCCCGAGCGCCAGCCGACCAGGTGCCAAGTCACGACGAGGGCGAAATCGTGAACTGCAAATGGGTTCGCCCTCAAGACGCCCTCGACCAGTGGGCCGACGGTGCCATGGTGATGATGTCGCCAACGGTGCGCATGGTGGCCTGCCTGGCCCGATACCAATCAGCCGACGACGTGCTTGCGGTGGCCAAGAAGCGCCTGCCGTACAAGCGAGTACGGGTCGACGACCCCGACGGTGAGTATCGGGTCGTTCTTCCCGGCGAAGCGGGCTACGAGGATGCCGACCTTGAAATCGAGTCTGGTTGGGTCCGGCTCTGGGAGGAGAACCAGGCCTAGTACCGCAGTCGATCCCGACGGGATACCTCAGTCGATCTCGACTAGATACGTCAATCGATGTCGACGACCTGGGCGAATTGGTGGGCGTCTGGTTCGCGGCCGCGAACCGCTTTGACGGCCCGACCGGTGTCGCCGGAGGTGGCGATGGTCAGGTGGGCTCGCCCGATGTGGGCCGGGTCGGCCATGTGTTTCGGCACCGACCCATCGTTGACCCGGGTCATCGGTGTTGCCACCGCTCCGGGGCAGACACAGTTGATTTGGATCCGTCGGCCCTTGAGCGGTGGGGCCAAAGCCCGAACCAGCCCGACGACGGCCCACTTGGTCATCGAGTACACCGGGTCCGGCGACCAGGGGATCAGACCGGCCAGCGAAGCGGTAGCCGAAATCGAACCGCCGCCCGCCGCGTCCAGCAGCGGAACTAGGGCCCGCACTCCGAGGGCTACACCGTTGATGTTGACGCCAACCGCCCGGTTGTAGAGATCGAGATCCCAGGTGCCGGGATCATCGAAGGTAACGGCGAAATCGGCCGGGTCACGGAACTCGACGCCAGCGTTGAGAATGGCCACGTCCAGCGTTTCAAGGCTTGCTGCCAGCTCGGCCCAGGAGTCGGCGGAAGTCACATCCATCGGGGCGAACCGGCCGCCGATCTCGTCGGCTACCGCCTGTCCATCCGAGCTCGGTAGGTCAGCGACAACGACCGACGCCCCGTCGGCCGCGGCCAACCTTGCGGTCGCCGCCCCGATCCCCGATGCCCCTCCGGTCACCAAGACCGTCTTGCCGTTAAGTCCCCAAGAATCTTCAGCCATCCCGGAACCCTAAACCGCGTAGCTGGCTATCGAAAATCCCGTGACGCCGGAGCACGACCAACCGGCAGCGGCTCCAACTTCTCGGCCACGATGTTCACCACCGCTTCCTGTCGTTCAACCCGGCCTCTGATAAGCAGCGCCGGGGCGCCGCGGGCCGCCCGGCGGTAACGAGCCCAGCAGCCAACCGAGACCACAACGTTGATCAGCCCGGTCTCGTCTTCCAGCCCGAGGAACGTGGTGCCCGAGGCGGTGGCCGGGCGCTGACGATGGGTCACAACGCCACCGACAAGCACCTTGTCGCCATGGGTAGTCTTCGGCAGATCGCAGGCTCGCACCACACCGAGCTCGTTGAGCGAGGCCCGGAGAAACACCGTTGGATGCCCATCGGCGGCTACACCGGTTGCCCACAGATCGGCGATCGCCTCTTCGTGCTCGCTCATGCCAGGTAGCTGAGGGGCCACGGTGCCGGTCACGATGCCTTCCAACTTGCCGCTACCGCTTTCGGATATGGCCCCTGCCTGCCACAGGGCCTTGCGACGGTCGGTTCCCTGGCCGAAACAGTCGAAGGCTCCGGCGGTAGCCAGCGCCTCCAACGCCTTCTTTGGAACCTCGGCCCGGCGGGCCACGTCTTCGATCGAACGGTAGGGGCGGCCGTCATCGATCTGCTTCGCTAGGTCGTCGCCGATATGGCGAACCGAGCCGATCCCCATGCGTACCGCCCAGCCGTGATCGCGTCGTTCGTCGATAGTGTCCTGGCGGCCTAAGCCATCGGCCCCTTCGATCAGGATCTCCGGCTCCTCCATTTCGGCGGGCATCGGCTCCAGGGTGGCGTCGGCCGCCGAGCCGTTAATGCACGGTCCGATGGTTGGCACCCCGTGGCGGCGAGCATCCTGCACCAGCGAGTGAGGCGAGTAGAAACCCATCGGCTGGGCCCGAAGCAGCGCAGCACAAAACGCCGCCGGGTAATGAAGCTTGAGCCACGACGAGGCATAGACCAGGTAGGCAAAGCTGATCGAGTGGCTCTCAGGAAACCCGTAGTTGGCAAACGCCGCCAACTTGTTCCAGATCTGCCCGATCACATCCTCGCTCACCCCTTTTGCCGCTGCTCCTTCGTCGAACCGCTGCCGCAGTTGTTCCATTCGTTCCCGCGACCGCTTGGACCCCAACGCCTGACGTAGCTCGTCGGCATCACCGGCCGAGAACCCGGCGACGTCGATAGCGATCTGCATCAGCTGCTCCTGAAACAGCGGAATACCGAGGGTCTTTTCCAACGCCGATTCCATAAGCGGATGGAGATAGGTGACCGGTTCCTCCCCGTTACGACGACGGATGTAGGGGTGGACCGANNAGTTGCATGCTGTAGTGCAACACCGAGAGCATGCCGAGGCCGAGCAGATCGAACTTCACCAGCCCGGCCGCTGCGCAGTCGTCTTTGTCCCACTGGAGTACGGTGCGATTTTCCATACGCCCCCACTCGACCGGGCACACCTCGATCACCGGCCGGTCGCACATCACCATGCCCCCGGAGTGAATGCCGAGATGGCGGGGCAGGTTCTTGAACTGAGCCGATAGCTCGAGCACGTCGATCGGAATCTCCTCGAGCTCATCGGTTGAGGAACGGTTTCGAGAGTTGCTGGATGACCGACTCTTGCCGTTCGGTTGGGATTTACCGTTCGGCTTGTTTTTGACTCGTTCGGTTCCCGCGGCGTTGAGCGGCACCCACCGGTCGACCGACTTGGAGAAACGGTCTTGCTGGCCGGGGGCGTAACCGAGCGCCTTGGCCGCATCCCGGATGGCCGACTTGGTTCGATAGGTGATCACGTTTGCCACCTGGGCTGCGTGACGGCGCCCATGTTTGTCGTAGACGTACTGGATGGCCTCCTCCCGTCGATCGGATTCGATGTCGAGATCGATGTCCGGTGGCCCGTCGCGCTCGGGTGATAAAAAACGTTCAAACAGCAACCCGAGGCTCACCGCGTCGGCCTTGGTGACCCCCAGCACATAACAGACCGCTGAGTTGGCCGCCGATCCTCGGCCCTGACACAGGATCTTGCGTTCATTGCAGAACCTGACGATGTCCCACACCACGAGGAAGTAGCCGGGGAACCCCAGGTCTTCGATCAGATCGAGTTCTTTGTCGAGCTGTTCCCAGGCCCCACCGATGTATGGAGCGCTGCGAGGGCCATAGCGGTTCGTGCCTCCCTCTTCGACCAGCTGACGAAGGAACGCCATCTCCGACATGCCGTCCGGGGTGCGAAACGGCGGCAGCTTCGGTGCCATCAGCGACAGGTCGAATGCACAGTCGAGACCGAGTTCGGCCGCCCGTTCAACAACACCGGGATAGCGGGCGAAACGGCGAGCCTGTTCGTCGCCCGATCGCAGGTGGGCACTGGCCGCGGTGGCCAGCCAGCCCTCCATCTCATCCAGCGAGCGGCGAGCCCGAACCGCGGCCAACGCCATAGCCAACTGACGACGTTTAGGGGCGGCGTAGTGCACGTTGTTGGTGGCCACCGGCTCCACGCCCACCTTCAGCGCTGCGGCGACCAGGGCATCGTTGCGGGCGCTGTCGAGCGGCGCCCCGTGATCCCACAGCTCGACAGCGACGTTCTCTCGGCCGAACCGGTCGGTCAGCGATCCCAAAGCTGCAGTGGCTGCAGCGGGGCCCTCCCGCTCCAAAGAGCGCGGAACCGCACCCTTGCGACACCCGGTAAGCACCAGCCAATGTTTCAGCTCCCAATCGTCGACCCAGTCGTCGAGATCGCACATCGAGAATCGTGGGGCACCCTTCTCCCCCGCCAGTTGGGCTTCGCTGATAACCCTGGCCAACGCGGCGTAGCCCACTGGGTCGCGGGCCAGTACCAGCAGATGAGATCCATCGGGGTCGGGCTGGCCCGGTGTGATGTCGAGCTTGTCGACGGTGAGTTCGGCGCCGAAGATCGTTGGTAGACCCACCGCCTTCGCCGTCTCGGAGAAGCGCACCACCCCGTAGAACCCGTCATGGTCGGTGATTGCCAGCGCCTTCAGATCGAGGCGGGCCGCCTCTTCGGCCAGCTCTTCGGGATGTGATGCTCCGTCGAGGAAGCTGAAACTGGAATGGCAGTGAAGCTCGGCGTACGGAACCTTCGACGGCGTTCGAGCTACTTGCGAACGCTGATATTCGGGGCGTTTATAGGACCAGGCAGGACTGTCGCCACCATCGGCCCCCGGACCGTACTCAACCGCATCAGGATGCTGTCTCTCCGAGAGGGCCTGCTCGATAGCCCGCCAAGAAACGGGTGGATTTTGCCAACCCATTCATCGAGACTACCGAACCCGACGAACAAAATCGAACAGTTGTTCGCATATCTTGCCTCTGGGGTACCTCAGTCTGACTTGTTGACCCTCATGGCCTCAAGGAGAGGGGCAGCCAGGTTGGCAGCTCCAGCGAGCGAAGCGAACAACGACTCGGTCCGAGTGTCGTCACGATCGAGGCGACTCATCAACTCGATACCCAAGAACAGTGCAGCAATGGCGTGGGCCAGATCCTTGGTCGGCACCAGCTGAGCGAACGGAGTATCGGCCAGACTGCGCTTCAACGCGGCCTCGATCAGTTCGTCCCACGGCTTCATGATCTCAAGGATGCGCTGACCGACCTCGGCATCCGATGACCAGCCGGCCACTATGGCCGACAGAGCAGGATGGTCAGGGTCATCGACGTTGCTGTGAAGATCGGCCGCTATCTCCACCAGGCCGCTCAGAGAGTCGACCGCCTCTAAGCGGTCACGGAACCGCTCGATTCGGCGATCGTTTGCCCGCTGGAGAGCAGCAAGCATCAACTCTTCGATCGACCCGAAGTGATAGAAGACCAGCGCCTGATTGAAATCGCCGGTGCGGGCGATGGCCCGAACGCTGGCCCCTACAAGCCCCTCGACCCGAACCGTTTCCAGTGCAGCATCGATGATCTTGTCCCGAGTCTCCTGACCGGCACGGCTGCTCTTACGCTCTCGAGTGGACCCCATTACTTCTATTCTGCCCCGACATTTCACTTTGCGCAGGATCCGTCCTCACAACGACTCTCACTCCCATCCACACTTCCACCCCGACGGTCATCCCCGTTGCGGAGAAACCACGAGGCCGTACCCCGGCCGGCACTGACCGAGTGGAAGAGGTGCTTGGCCAGAAGCCTGCCGCCGGTTTGCTGAAGCTTCACCGACAGCGTTCGGTATCGGTCGAGACCCCAGAGGCAGACCACAAAGGCTTCGGGACCGACCCAGGCTCGACCCCCATCGTCGATGACCACCAGATCATCTCCAACCGGGACCAACCCGCCGAGCCACTGACGAACCCAGGGTTCGGAGGCGGCGACAAACCGGAACGGGACAAGCTGAGGCTGAGACATCACCCAGTCCCTGCACCGTCGACACAACGCACAGCCACCGTCGTACACCACGGTGAGGCTGGCGACCTCGGCCGTGACCGCCCTGGGGTCCAGCGACCCCAAACCGGTTATGGCCTGGTCGGCCATAACCGGGCCCGGCGCCGTGGCGCCGGGTTCGACCAGGCCAGGCATCACGGAGCAATGTTTCCGAACGGGACCGGAGGCAAGTCGCCCTGCATCGCCGTTCCCTGCATCGCCGTTCCTGACAGGACCGTTCCGCTGGCCATCGGCGGCGGAGGAACGAAGGCCGAGGCTGGAGGTAGCTGCGGCCCACCCAGTCGGGCCTTGTTGCGATTGCGGTTGGTGCGGATCTTCCAGAACACCAGCATGTTCAGCAGGTGGATCACTCCGAGCGACAGCAGCAACATCCCGATTCTCGTCACCAGTTCATTGAAGGCGACGGTTAGCGATTCGTAGCTCGGCTGGATCCGGTAGATCAGCAGGGCGTAGCCCATGTTGAGCAGGTAGAAGCCAACCACCAACAATTGGTTGATCGAACTGGCCAGCCTCGTGTCATCGAAGGCGTCCTCCAGGAAGACCGCACCGTTGCGCTGCAGGGTTCTAGCCAGGAAAACCACGAGGCCTATCGCCATCGCGGCGTAGACCAAATAGAAGTTCACGACCGTTCGTTCACTGACCGCCAGAAACATTTCAGTATCCATCTGTGCCCTCCTTAGGGGCTGGTTTATTGCCTGTTTCGATTGCCTGAATTGGGCAGTTTGAGCATTCGCTCAAACCACGATCTGAGCGTACGCTCAAATAATGAGAGGCGTCAACCAAATCTTCGGTGACAGAAGTCGCTGACCGGCGCCAAACCCCATCGCGGCATCAGGGTTGGGGTGAGGTTCACTAGGCTTTAGAGCGATGAGAGACGAGCAGCGACTTTGGATCCGAGCGGCCGTGGTAGTCGTCGTTGGAATGCTGGCCGATCAGGTCACAAAGTGGCTGGCGATCAGAGGCCTACAGGACCGAGGGGGCATCAATCTGCTCCCAACCCTTGAGCTAAACCTGCACTACAACAGCGGTTTTTCATTCGGTACCGGCCAGGGGGCTGGGCAATTGATCGGCGTCGTGGTGATCGCCATGTCGATCTACCTGATCAACCTGATCCGCAAGGAGCGGGGGTCGCGTCGCAGTCTGATACTCGCAATCATTCTCAGCGGTGCCCTCGGCAACCTGTCCGACCGGATATGGAGGGCCGACTCCGGTCCCCTGTCCGGCAAAGTTGTCGACTTCATCGACGTCACCTGGTTCGCCATCTTCAACGTGGCCGACATCTTCGTGGTCGGCGGTGTGATCGTCTTCGCCCTGTTTGAGATGCTCGACACCTACAGAGCGGCTAAGGCCGAACAGACGGCGGCCATCGGGGCAGCGGAGACAACCGGGCAAGCCGACCCAACGCTGGACGAGATACCAGCAAACGAATAGCGGGCCACGAATAACAGTCAAGGAACCGAGCGAATGACGGTGGCCGGGTGCGATTCGGTACCCTTTGGAACCGTGACTGCAACCAGCTCTGGAGTGTCGAAGACCTCCGATGACCTGTCAGCCAAAGAGACCCGACTACTGCAGATCATCGCTGAAATCGGGCCGATGATCGTGGCTTTCTCCGGCGGCGTCGATTCATCGCTCCTGGCCCTGGCAGCCAAACGGGCGCTAAATGGCGACATGGTCGCCATCACCGCCGACTCAGCCTCCCTGGCCGACGGCGAGCTGGAGCAGTGTCGAACACTGGCCGCCAAATGGGACATCCCCTGGGATGCGGTCTCGACAAACGAAATGACCGATGAGCGTTACCTGGCCAACGATTCCGACCGTTGCTACTGGTGCAAGTCAGCTCTCATGGACCAGTTGACCGAGATAACCGATGGGCTCGACCACAGCGCGAAACAATCCGGAGCGACGATAACCCTCGGGGTCAACCTCGATGATCTCGGCGATCACCGACCGGGGCAGGAAGCAGCGGCCTCCCGAGGAGCCAGGTTCCCCCTGGTCGAAGCGGGCTTCACCAAGGCCGATGTTCGGGAGCTGGCTCAGGCGTGGGGTCTCGAGGTCTGGGACCGTCCGGCCATGCCATGCCTTTCGAGCCGGTTGCCATACGGCACCGCGGTCACCGTCCCGCTACTGTCGCGCATCGACCGGGCCGAAGCGGCGATTCGGCAGCTGGGTTTCGAGGACGTACGGGTCAGGCACTACGACGAAACCGCCCGCATCGAACTTCCGGCCGAGCAGCTGTCGACGGCCGCGGCCTTGGCCAGCGAAATGGTCGAGGCGGTAACCGCTGCCGGCTACCGCTACGTCACTCTTGATCTCGCCGGGCTACGCAGCGGCAACCTCAATCACGCGGTCACATGACCGGCCCAGACGCCCGTCTCGACCTAGCCCGGAGCAAACGAATCGATTTGCCTGAGGCCGTGTACTGCCTCTCGAAGACCACCGCTCAATGCGTCGAGATCGTCAGCGCCATGCTGGACGAAGGTGACGACGCGGTCATCGCAACCAGGGCCACCGAAGACCAGCAGATCGCATTGTCCGAGCTTGAACCGCAAGAGGCATTCGGCTCGACGTTCATCTGGCGTTCCCGTGAGCCGTCCGGAGTGAAGGCCTCGGTTATCGCCGCAGGCACTTCGGATCTGTCCGTGGCTCAGGAGTGTCGGCTCACGCTCGAGGCCATGGGCCATGAAGTCGACTTGATCGTCGATGTCGGCGTCGCCGGGCTGCACCGCCTCCTCGACGTGCTACCGCAGATCGAAGCCGCCGATGTGGTCATCGGCGTGGCAGGCATGGAGGGAGCCCTACCAACGGTGCTTGGTGGCTTGATCGCCCAGCCGCTGATCGCGGTCCCGACCTCGGTCGGCTACGGCACGGCCTTCGAAGGCCAAACCGCTCTGGCCGGAATGATGACCAGCTGCGCTCCTGGCGTTGCCGTCGTCGGCATCGACAACGGCTACGGAGCGGCATGCGCCGCTCACCGAATCCTTCGTTCCATCAAGCCATGAGCACAACGGGAACAACGCTCTGGTTAGATCCGGGGTTCGGCGCTTCGGGCGACATGATGCTCGGGACCTTGATCGGGCTCGGTGCACCGGTGGAGACGATCCGAGTCGGGCTCGCAACCCTGGCGGTCGATGGATGGTCGCTGGACCACGAGACCACACTGCGCTGTTCGCTTTCGGCGACCCGAGCGCTGGTCGAGGTAGCTCACGGTGGCGATGGCCCCGGCAGCCCCGGCAGCCCCGACAGCCCCGACAGCCCCGACAGCCCCGACAGCCCCGACAGCCCCGACAGCAAGGAACACCACCACAGAGGCTGGTCGACCATCGATGCTCTACTGGCCGAGAGTGAACTGCCAGACCGGGTCAAGAGCGGTGCACGATCGACCTTTCGCCGCCTCGGAGAAGTCGAAGCAGCCATCCACAACGTCGACATCGATGAGGTGCATTTTCACGAGGTCGGCGCCATCGATGCCATCGTCGACATCGTCGGCGCCTGGTTGGCCCTCGACGCTTTGGGAGCCAGCCGAGTGGTAAGCGGACCGGTCGGCGTCGGCCGAGGATCGGTCGAAGCAGCCCATGGAAGGCTGCCGATACCGGCACCGGCGACAGCCCAACTGCTGATCGGAACGGCCATCCGCTCGCTCGACGTCGCAGCCGAAACCATCACACCGACCGGCGCCGCGTTACTGGCAACCATGTCCGACGACTGGGGGCCGATACCAGCTGGCCGTCTGTTGCAGACCGCCCGGGGCGCTGGCGGTCGAGACCCCGAGCACTATCCAAACGTGCTGACCGGCTACTTGGTCGAGGCCCCCGATCTCCTGTCGAGCAACGGTCACTCGAACGAGCGGGACCAGCTGATTGAAACGGTCGAGGTCGTCGTGCTGACGAGCAACCTCGATGACGTGACGGCGGAGGTCGTTGGCAACACTATCAACCGCTGTCTCGCTCTGGGAGCCGACGACGCCTGGGCCACCCCGATCATCATGAAGAAGGGCAGGCCAGGGGTCGAGCTGAACGTCATGTGTTCGCCCGAGCGTGTTAGCCAGCTACGGCAGTTAGTGTTCACCGAGACCGGCAGCCTCGGGCTCCGCACCACGTCGGTTAACAAACACATGCTGCCGCGACGGTTCGAAGCGGTGACGGTTCGAGGTTGGGACATCGCCATCAAGGTCGGGCCCCACGGGGCAAAACCGGAGTACGACGACCTGGTAGCAGCGTCAACCGCTCTCGATATCCCGGTGCGCCAGCTAGCCATCGAGGCCCAGGGCGCGTTCGCTGAGCAGGCCAAAGATGCGACTGATGATCAAAACTTTCCGGCCCGTGATTAGCAAAGCGGGAGAACCCAGGCCAAACTCGTAACTGTGAGTACGGCAACGACGGTCAACGTCGACATTCGTCGCAGAGTGGGCAGGGCTTGGAGAGAGATCAGGCGCGGTGCCGCCATGGTCAGGGTGAAAGACTTGTTCTACACCCAGGGTGGCGAACCGCTCGATATCGCCCTCGCCGATGCGCTTAGCCTTATCTGTCAGCAGGGACCTCTCCGCATGGGCGAACTAGCCGATGCGATGCATATAACACCGGCATCGACCACCCGAGCCGTTGGCTGTCTGGTCGACAAGGGGTTTGTGGAACGGGTCAGGGCCGAAGACGATCAGCGTTCGATCGTGGTCAACGCCACCATGGCCGGTCGCGAACGGTACGGCGAGATCAGCTCGAGGGTTCAGCAGGGTCTGAGCGAGATTCTGTCTGAATTTACGCCCGAGGAACAGCTGCTCCTCGCCGAGTATCTTGAGCGGTTTGTGACCGCGGTCGACAAACTCGCACAAAGCGCCGACGAACGGTAGCTTGACGCAGATCTGCCACAGATCTATCAAGGCCTGGGGCTACTGAGTTCACGGCCCTGGAGTTCGGCCACCCAAATGTTTTACGGGCCCTCGTCGGGCCCCCGAGTCACAGCAACATCTAGGCGCAAGCCACTAGACAGGAGTCTCCATGAAAGCTGCCGTCCTTAACTCGATCCCCGGCCAGTTGGACATCGAAGACATCAGCATCGACAGTCCCGGTCCCCGCGAGGTCCTCATTGAGACCAAGGCTGCCGGGCTCTGCCACAGCGATCTGCACTTCATGGAGGGTCTCTATCCTCACCCGTGCCCCGCTGTGTTGGGCCATGAGTCCGCAGGCATCGTGGCCGAAGTTGGTTCCGACGTTCACTATGTGAAGCCCGGCGACCACGTCATCACCTGTCTGTCAGCTTTCTGCGGACACTGCGAGCAGTGCATCAGCGGCCACCTTTCGCTGTGCCAAAACAAGAACACCGAGTTGGTCCGGGGCAAAGACAAGCCATCACGACTTTCCCGCGACGGCGAAGCGGTCAACTCGTTCCTACACCTGTCCTCGTTTGCCGAGCAGATGCTGGTCCACGAGCACGCCCTGGTGAAGATCCGCGAGGAGATGCCGCTCGATAAGGCAGCCCTGATCGGTTGCGGCGTGACCACCGGCATGGGCGCGGTATTCCGCACCGCCAAGGTCGACCCTGGCTCGACGGTTGCGGTGATCGGCTGCGGAGGCATCGGCCTCTCGGCCATCCAGGGAGCCAGGATCGCTGGCGCCAACAAGGTGATCGCCGTTGACATGAACTCGTCGAAGCTCGAGCTGGCTGAGTCGCTTGGTGCGACCCACACCGTGAACGCAGGCGACGGTGATCCGGTCGAACAGATTCGTGAGCTGACCGACGGCGCTGGTGTGCACTTCAGCTTCGAAGCCGTCGGGCTTAAGGAAACCGCCGAGCAGTCGTTCAAGATGATCAGGCCCGGCGGACAAGCCACGGTTATCGGCATGATTCCGGTTGGCACCACCGTCGAACTGCACGGAGTGGAGCTTCTCAGCGAGAAGACACTAACCGGCTCCAACATGGGTTCGAACCAGTTCCGGACCGACATGCCACGCTTCGTCGAGATGTACCTCGACGGGCGACTGAAGCTCGATGAGATGGTCTCGAAGACCATCCAACTCGAACAGATCAATGACGGCTTTGCCGAAATGAAGACCGGCAACGTCGCCCGCAACGTGATTACATTCGACTGATCTCGTCGGGCCGACCGGCTTGCGGTCGGGTTCGGTCGATCTAGCCGAACCGACGGTTAATCGGCCGGAAACAATCGAGAAACATCGGCGCTCTACGGTCTGAAATATGACAGTAGAGCTGCTGCACTGGCCCCAGGATCGAGAACGGCGGGCGGAGCTCCAGGAAACGAACCAGCTGCGTCTGCTGCTGGTTCAGCCGAGTGCTGCTCCCCCGCTGATCGTCGACCCGTTTGAGGATTGGGTACGACTGCCGGCCGATCACGGGGACGTCAAGGCCCGGGTCGAGTCATTGCAGCGGCGGGCGAGTGCCACGAGCGGCAGTTCCTCTAGCCAGCCCTCGGTCCAGCGAGATCTATACGCGGAGTCGGAAGCGATGCCGGAACGCGTCGCTGGTCTGCCAACGCTGGAGACCGGCGTGCTCAGAAACGAAACCGGTTGGGTTTCCCTGCCCGACCTCGAGGCCAGAATCGTCGAGGTGCTTTTGAGTCGTTTTGGCCGGGTCGCCGATCGCCAATCGCTGCTGAGCGCCGGCTGGCCAGGCGAGGAGCCCAGTCGCAACCTTCTCGATGTGCACCTGCACCGGCTGCGGCGCCGTATCGAGCCGATCGGGCTACGAATCCAGACCGTGCGAAAGCGTGGCTATCTACTAGAGCCGATCGATGGGCAGACGCCCCCTTCGGGTACGGCGTAAGTGTCCAGAAGTAAGGTTTGGTTAAGGAATGCGTGATCGCGACGTAAAGCGAGCGGAACAGTCCGGAAATCTGTTGTGCGTACGTTGCTGAACATGTTCAGCAGGAAACGAAATCAACAGCGGAAAATATTACTGGGGCTAGCGGCGGCGGGTGCACTCGGACTGGCGATGGCAAGTCCTGCAGCGGCGCAGGTTGCAGACCAGTACGACCGAGCATCGGCCACCGGCGGGGCGGCGATGAACATGGTGGTGTTGGACAACATCTTCATCTTTGTCAGCGGTGTGCTCGTGTTCTTGATGCAAGCCGGGTTCGCCCTGGTGGAGGCGGGCCTTACAAGGGCCAAGAATGCAGCCAACATCATGATGAAAAACCTGATGGATGCCTGCATCGGCATTCTGGTCTTCGGCCTGATCGGTTGGGGTATTGCCTACCCGGGCGATTTCAACGGCTGGATCGGATCAGCGGGGCTCTTCGTCTCTGGCTTCTTCGACGGAGCACTCGTCGACATCAGCCCTGAGGCGCTGGCCGACGACGGTTTCTATCCGCTGGCGGTCCCGGTCGACTTCTTCTTCCAGGCCGCCTTCGCCGCTGCGGCAGCCACCATCGTCTCGGGCGCAGTGGCGGGACGAACCAAATTCGTCGGCTACCTCGCATACTCGGTCATCATCACAGGCCTGATCTACCCGATTGTCGTCAGCTGGCAGTGGGGCGGGGGCTGGTTGGCCGAGCGTGGCTTCAGCGACTTCGCCGGTTCTGGCCTGGTTCACATGACCGGTGGTTTCGCCGCTCTCGCAGGCGCCACCGTGATCGGGCCACGTATCGGCAAGTACGCCAGCGACGGCACAGCACGAGCCATGCCCGGTCACAGCATCCCGCTGGCAATGACCGGTGTGCTCATCCTGTTCGTCGGCTGGTTCGGCTTCAACCCCGGTTCGCAGCTCCAGGCCGACATGGCCGTTCCAGTCATCGCCGTGCTGACCGCCTTCGCCGCCGCCGCCGGTGGTATCGGCGGCATGCTGACCTCCTGGGTGGTCGGCAAGAAACCGGACGTCTCGATGGCCGGCAACGGCATCCTGGCAGGCCTGGTGGCCATCTGTTCCGGTATCGGTGAGTTGTCGGCCTTCGGCACACTCGTCACCGGCTTCGCCGCCGGCGTCCTGGTCGTCTTCTCGGTGCTGTTCATCGAGCGGATGAAGATCGACGACCCGGTCGGTGCATTCTCGGTCCACGGTGTCTGCGGTTTCTGGGGCCTACTGGCAACGGGACTGTTCTCTACCACCAGCCCAATCAACGGTGCAGACGAAAGCGCAGGCCTGCTCTATGGCGGCGGCGCCGGCCTCTTCGTCGACCAGCTGGTCGGTGGCATCGCCATCGCACTGTTCGTCTTGGTAACCACCGGTGCCATGTTCACCGCTCTCAAGGCCGCTGGCCTTCTGCGGGTGTCGGCTGAAGAGGAAGTCGCCGGCCTCGACATCTCCGAGCATGGAAGCCCGGGTTATGGGCCAGACATCCTCGCAAGCTCAGCCACGATCTAGGAATAGGGAGAAACAACAATGAAACTCGTAACAGCAGTTCTGAAACCACACGTGCTCGACATGGTGAAGGAAGCGCTTCAAGCCATCGATGTCCAGGGCATGACCGTCTCGGAGGTCAAGGGGTTCGGTCGTCAGGGTGGCCATACCGAGACCTACCGNNACCGGCAAGATCGGCGATGGCAAGATCTGGGTCACACCGGTGGAGTCACTTATCCGAATTCGAACCGGAGACGTTGGCAGCGACGCCATCTGATCTGAGTTCACTAGGCCGTCCGTTCCGTGGCACACCATTGTGGGTGCGTGACGGGGCGGGCGGCTTACTGTCTTTCTCAGGCTCGCGCTCGGGTGGCGCTGGTGGGGTGGCGAGAAAGAACCACACGCTGCCGAGGGCGGCGATAGCGGCGAGGATGATGAACCCGAGTTGGTAGTCGCCGGTCCGGTCCCGCAGTACGCCGGCCACGATCGGTCCGATGACCATGCCGAGCATCACGATCATCGACGANNAACCCCATGATTTTGCCGAACGATGTAGCGCCGAAGTAGTCGGCCCGCATCGCCGACTGGATCGGGCCTCGCACACCCCACGCCAGCCCGTGGAACAGAACGAACAGCCAAACCAGCAGCCAGTTGTTGGCCAGCGCCAACAGCAGCATGCCGAGGCCATGGCCGAGCATGGCGATGGTTACCAAGATGCGTTTGTCGAAGCGGTCTCCGAGCACCCCGCCGAGCAGCTGACCGACGCCCATCATCGCTGGCAGCATGCCGACAACCACCGCTGTGTGGAGGGTGCCAAACCCTCGCTCCTCGTCGAGATAGAGCCCGAGGTGCGCCATCGACGCCCCAACGACCAGTAGCGCTGATGCGTGCCCCACGCTGATAAGCCAGAACGCCCGTGTGCGTAGCGCTTCGCTGGCGGTGAAGTGCACTCGACTGACCGTCGACGGCAGCGGTGCTGCATCTTCGAGTTCCTCGGGATCAATACCGTCGACGAACTGGTCGATGTCTTCGGGACGCTGAGCAAAGTGACGAGACAGCGGCAAGATCACTAACAGCGTAAGCCCGGCCGAGAGGACCGATGTCGTTCGCCAGCCGAACTGCTGGAGGGCCAGCCCAACCAGGAACGTAAAGGCTCCACCGACCGCAAATCCCATTTGAGCCAACGCAAGAGCCCGGGAACGTTTGCGTTCGAACCAGTTCACGATCGCCACCGTGATACCGAGGAAGCCAGCCAGGCTCGATCCGAGCGCAACCAGCAGGTAGAAAGCGTAAAACTCGGTAAGCGAATCGAGGGTGGCGAAGGCGATGAATCCGAGGGCCATGATGACCGCACCAATGCGCAAGACCACGCGCGGTCCCCACTTGTCGGTCATCCACCCCTGGATTGGGCCGAGCAGCCCGCTTTCGGCCCGGTTGAGCGCAAACGCTGCGCCAAGGGCGCTGGCCGACCAACCGAACTCGTTACGAAGCTCTACTGCGATCAGCGCAAAGGCGTTAAAAACGAGGCCGCTGTGGAGGGCTTGGATGGCGAACCCGCCGCGGACGATACGCCACCCGTCAAATGGAAGGCTGTCTGCTTGGGGTCTGCGTCGGAACATTGTTGCCCATGCTCCCCCAAAACGGTGGGGGTTTGCGATTCGAGATTGGATTGATCAGCTGCTGGCGGCAGATGCCTGAGGAAATTCGCTGCCGACATCGCTACCCGTCGGCTCGGGCGGCCGGATCATTCGGAATCCGCCTTCAAACACCACGTACAGCAAGATCGAAGCCATAGCCACCAACCCCATGATCACGATGGCCTGACGAAGCCCGATCACCTCGGCCAGTAGGCCCAGCGGGGCAGCAGCCAGCCCAAATCCAGCGAAAGAGAGCTGCATGAGCGACTGAACCCGCCCCTGGTGCTCGTCGTCCGACAGCGCCAACGCCATGGTGTTCGATAGCGACTGGAAGACTGTGGTCGAAGCGCCTATCAACATGATCACGGCGAACGCCACCCAAAACGACGGTGAGATTCCAAACAAGATCACACCGAGGCCGAAGATAATGCCACCGACGACCATGGCCGTTTTGGCCCAGGGAGAGTCTGCTTTGCCTGCCAGAGGAATGGCGACGGCGACGGCACCGAGGGCGCTGGCCGAACTGATATAGCCGACCCACGTATCGTCGAGTTCGAAGATCCCCTCGACCATGGCCGGATAGAACGCCACGTAGTTGAAGCCGAACA
>JBOEHD010000054.1:0-19246 GCA_050633745.1 Acidimicrobiales bacterium | reverse complement strand
CATGTCGACCGCGCCGCGACCCCAAACCTCTCCATCGATCAGCTCCCCACCGAACGGGTCACGGCTCCAGCCATCGGGGTTGACCGGCACAACGTCGGTATGGCCCATCAGGCACAGCGACGGGGCGTTGGGGTCGGTTCCTTCGATTCGAGAAACGATCGAGACCCGTCCGGGAGTCGGCTCAAACCGTTGCACCTCAAGCCCAGCGCTACCGAGGAAGGCGGTCAGGGTGTCGGCGTTGCGCACCTCCTGGCCCGATTCCGGGGTTCCGTCGTTGACGCACTGGTTCCGGATCATTTCCTGGAGCAGTTCAACGGTTTCGTTTGTCAGTTTGTTGAGTTCGCTATCCGACATGTGCTGGAAAAATCCCTGTGTTCGTGAAGCTCCGGAAGGAGGAAGACCCTTTGTAAGCGACAGAGCGAGACAGGTCAACCAGAGCCGCAGGGGTGGTTGCTGGCGAAACTACAATTTCAGACGAGCGGAAACACGGAGCAACCACTAGATTAATCGCTGGGTGGAGTTGCATGGGTAGACAAGTTGCCGCACTTAGTCGTTTTCCGACTCCTGACATCGCCCTATAAGGATTAGTCCTGCCGCATGGTTCTCTCCGCCGCGAACCCGACGCCTTCAATCGACCTACGTCTCCTTGGGCCGCTATCTGCCACCGTAGATGGCGAGCCGGTATCGATCGGCGGCCCTCGCCAGATGGCCGTGCTAGCCCGGCTGATGCTGACTCCAGACCAGGTCGTGTCCATGAACCAGCTGGTCGAAAGCGTTTGGGACGGTGACGAGCCAAACCAGCCGCAGGTCGCCATTCGCAGTTACGTTTCGAACCTACGCCGGGCCATCGAACCGAACCGGCAGCGCCGCTCAAGCGAGAGCTGCCTAGCGAGCTCACCTCCCGGGTATCGCCTGGCCATCGATACGAAGTCGGTCGACTGGGTGCGATTCGACTGTTTGGTGAACGAGGGTCGCCGTCACCTACTCGAAGGCGATCCAGCCTCAGCGGTAAGGGCGCTTCGGCTATCGGCCGATCTGTGGGGTGGCACGCCGTGTTCCGGATTGCCGGAGTCGCCATTCTTTGTCGCCCATACCGCCAGGCTTACCGAGCTCAGAGAAACCGCGGTTGAGCTGCTGTTCGAGGCGCTACTGGCGCTGGGCGACCATCATCTTGTTGCCGCCGAGGTCGAGGCAGCGATCGCCGAAAGCCCGCTTCGTGAGCGGCTTACCGAGCTCGGGATGCTGGCTTTCTATAGATCTGGCCGACAATCTGAGGCGCTAGCGCTCGGTCAGCGTCTTCGGGCCAGATTGGTTGAGGATCTGGGCGTCGACCCGAGCCGAGCTATCGACACCATCGAACTGAAGATCCTCAATCACGACAGCAGCCTCGAGCCAACGGTCGAAGAGCCAGCACATCCGACCCCGCCGACGCCCCGTAGGGTTTCCGCCACCGCCGACAGCCAGCCCCAATCGACGGTTGAGCCGCCCATCGATCCGGCCACCAGCGGCGCAAAGGGAATCGAACTCGTCGAATCAGGACCGCCGATAGGCCGGCTGGCGGAACTGACGATGCTCGGCTCGATACAGACCGCGTTGGCCGCTGGTCGATCGGCGACCGCCATCGTCACCGGCGAGCAAGGCATCGGCAAATCCCGCCTGATCAAAGCGGCAGCCGACGACCTAGCGGCAAACCGTGTGAAGTTGGCCTGGTCACGGAGCATGCCCGGCGAGAAGCCCCAGCTCTGGCTATGGGCCCAGGTAGTGCTGTCACTGCTCGGCAGCTACGAAGGGGCACTACCGATCGGTATCACCCCCGACCTCATGCCGCTGGCAGCACTTGGCCCCTCGGTCGCTGGCGCGCTCGGCATACCTCCGGTCCGGCTTCTGGATGACAGTTCATATCAGCCGGTAATCGGCCACGCCGTCACGCCCTCTGATGCCCCGGTTGAAGGCAAGCCAGTTGAAAGCGAGCCAGCTGAGAACGAGCCAGCTGAGAGCGAGCCGGTTGAGAGCGACGCCATAATCGACCTCGACTCACTGGCCGATCAAGATGCCGAAGCGCCGAGTCGCAGCGACCGGAGCGTCGCGGTTGCCGGTTCGGTCATGCAGCAAACCCAGACCCGTCAACCGATCCTGCTCGCCGAACCAAGCCCCCAGTTCGACCGGGCGGAGGTGATGCTAGCGGTCACCGGCCTGCTCGAACGGCTCTCGGAACGCTCGCCCGTAACCCTGGTCTTCGAAGACCTTCAATGGGCAGATGAGGCGTCGGTGTCGTTGCTGAGCTTCGCCGCCTCGAGCCTCGCCGACCACCCGGTCGGATTCATGCTGACGTGGCGAGAAACCGACCTCGCTGCCAGCCCGGCGGCAACCGGATTGCGGGAATTTTCTCGCCTACCTGCGCTGACCCGGATCGAGCTGGACGGGCTTGATGATCAGGCAATCGTCGACCTTGCCGGCCGGATGGGACGATCGCTCACCACTGAGGAGACGGCAAGTATCCACGGCCGCTGCGACGGCAACCCACTGTTTGTTCGGGAAGTTCTGGCCCACACCGATATGCGGGTTGGTAACGGGCGGCGCTGGTCGACCGTCATCGACGCGGTCGTTGATCGAGTGGAACGGCTACCTGCGCCGGCGTCTGAAGCGCTGACCGCGGCCTCGCTGTTTCGCCAGTCGTTCTCGGTCGCCGCAGTCGCACCGCTGTGCAAAAAGGACCCTGCGCTAGTACAGGAGGCGTTCAACCAGGCGGTTCACGGTGGCATCCTCCACGAGGTCGACCCGACCATAGGCACGTACCGATTCCGCCAGTCACTGCTGGCCGAGGTTCTGGCGTCACGCCTGCTGGCGGTGGAAAGCGCCTCGATACATCAGCAGATCGGACGTCAGCTTCTCGATGAGCAGCCTGTCCGCGGCGGCGCAGCGTTCGATGACGAGACGATCGAGCAGCTCGGCGCCTCCGGCTACGAGATCGCCTATCACCTTTCGAAGAGTCCGGCGGCGGCCGATCGGCTGTTGGCAGGCCGAGTCGGCTTGACGCTGGCACGGCACCGGTTCGAGATTCGGCGTTCGGCCGAGATCGATGCCTACGTCGATATCGCCCTGGCCGCTGCAGCCCATCCCGATGCGTTCCCCGACGCTTCGACCCAAGAGATCTTTGTCATCGACGCGTTGCTGTATGAGAGTTGGCGAGCCTGGATCGACCGTGACGCAAGAGGTTGGCAGGCGAGCGGCCTAGAGGCCTTAGGCATGGCAGTCGCCTCGTGCACGCCCGCTAAAGAGGGCAGGACAGTGTCGAGGGTCAAGGGCCAGTCATCCCAGGCCATGAGCGCAGAGGAGCTCGAGGTTCGCCTCGACCGGCTGCATCGCTGCACCATGAACATGATCGGCTCCCCTGTCCTTCCGATCGGACCTTCCAACGATGGACAACTGTTCGTCGATCTCGATGTTGGTGGCGATCTCCTCTCACAGGCTGCGGAGCTACTACCGGCCGACGATCCGGCACGGTGGACGGCGCAGATTCATCTGTCGTATCTCCAGGGTCTGCGTCGCCCCGGTCGCAGTGGGCAGCTCAAGAGTCTACGTGACGGCCAGAAAACGTTGTCTGGGGCGCGGCGACGGGTACAGGACGACGTCATCCCTACGGTGCTGCGCACGTTCGTGACCCGGTTCGCCGAAACGATCGACCCGGAAACCCGCCTCACTCTGCTGGCCGAGATTAGCCGGACTGGTCCAAACGACGCCACGACAGCGTTGTTCCAGGCTCACCACGCCTACCCGGCGCTGCTCGAGCTTGGCCGCCTGCCCGAGGCGATAGCGCAGGTTGAAACCGCGGTTAGCCAGGCCGAGAGCGGAGGCGACCCACTACATCTGGCAGGCGGCCGTCACCTTGTCATCCGTCATCTGATTTGGGTAGGAGATCTCGACGCCGCCGCCGGGTTGATCGCGTCGGCCCGCGCCGGCTGGGATCTACTCGGGTTGCCGGAGCCACTGTCGCTGACTCGCCAGGCAGTTGCCTTGGCGGCGATGCAACGCCAGCCACTTCCAAGCAGTGCCAGAGCAGCGGGAAGGCCCGATTCATTTGTCGATCAAGCAAGGCGGGTCGACCTAGCTCTGCGTTTCGGCAGGCTTGGCAACTTTGGCCAGGCAGTCGAACTACTGGACCAGGTGTTGGAAACCGCTGAAACAGAGCACCTTTCGTTGCGTGACCAGGCGGCGATGGCGATGACCGCATTCGAGGTCGGCCATGAAGAGGCGTCGGCGACGGCACGTGAGATGCTCGAGCCGTACGGCGACCAGCTTGTGCTGCGGACCGACGGGGCGGTTCTACTCGGCCCGGCCAGCCTCTACGCCAGCGTTGCGGCGAGGGGTGCGGGCGATCGCAAGGCGGCCGAGGCACTTTCGGCTGCGGCCAGCGCGGCCGTCGAACGGTTCGGAGGCGCACCGATCCCGGCCGATCTATGGATCGGCAACCCAACATGAGGCGACGCTCCAATCGCCTTCCAACGAATTCATAATCCCGGCCCGGCATAATTGCCTAAGTGTTGATCGGACTCCATATGAGGTCGGTCGGCGTAGGACCGGTAGCGGGAAACCGCGGGCGGTCCGTCTAGTTCTGAGCCGGGTCCAGCAGCCTTCCGACGGCGGTGGCTGTTGGGGCCGGCTCAGAACGCTTTTACGGCTTGATCAATCGGCATCGACCGGCGAAGCTGGGGCCGTGCCACCGATCGATGACCGCGGACCTGGCGACCGGGAACGCTGGAATTCTCGCTATCGCACACAAACCGCAGTTCCCGATCCCCCGCTGGCACTGCGCCGGATGGCGCACCTCTTGCCGAACCAAGGTCTGGCTGTCGATCTTGCAGGCGGCAGCGGTGCCGGAGCGATTTTCCTGGCCAGCCTGGGCCTCTCCCCTGTGCTGGTCGAAGTCTCCGAGGTCGCCCTGGAGCTGGCGGCGACCAATATGGCAGCAGCGGGTCGGACCGCAACCCGCGGGACCACAGCCAGCGGAACCGCAACCAGGAGATTGCAGACCGTGCAGCTCGACTTGAGCAGCTGCACCCTGGCCGAGGCGCTGAGCGTTGTGGCCACCGATGTTGGTCCAGATGGGCCGCCGGTAGCGGTTGTGAGCTGTTTCCACTATCTCCAGCGGGGCCTGCTGCAATCGGTGGCGACCGACCTCCCTGCGGGCGCAATCTTTGCCTGCTCCATCGCCACCGTAAACAATCTTGAGCGGAACGAACGACCGTCGCGGCGCTTTCTGCTGGAGCCCGGCGAGTTGAAACGCCTGGTCGTCGGCCGGTCGGACGGCGAAACCGATCTTGAGGTCCTGCATGACCATGAAGGTTGGAATGAACGCGCTCAGCACGAGGCCGAACTGCTGGTCAGAAAGATGGGCTGAGCAGCGGGGATTCCGTTCCTGCTAGTCGCAGCAACTACTGTCAATCCGGTGTTGATGCCCAACAACGCCGCAGATGTACTCGCCAGACTCGAAACAGCCGCAGCTGCGGCCTCGCTTCGCTCAAACGAGATCGAGGACCTGGGTAGGTTGCCGAGCGACATCGTCGAGTCGCTGATTGACTCCGGCGTGTTTCGGCTGTGGATCCCAACCAAGCACGACGGCTACCAGGCCGATATTCAGACCGGTCTTCAAGCCATCGAGAGAGCTTCGTATCATGATGGCGCTGTCGGTTGGTGCGTGATGATCGGCTGCACAACCTCGCTGAGATCCGGTTACCTCCCTGAAGAGGTCGCCACCGAGATCTACGGCGACCCTCGGGCTGTGACCGGCGGATTCGGGCGCCCTTCGGGCACCGGGGTCGTCACCGCAGATGGCGGCTTACGAGTATCCGGCCAGTGGCCGTGGGGATCCGGCTCATCGCATTGCACCTGGCTCGGAGGCGGGGTCAACGTTGTCGATGAGAACGGCGAACCGAGCGCCTTGCCTGACGGTGGTCAAGCACCGTTCGTGTTCTTCCGCCGCGATGAGGTCGATCTGCTCGATAGCTGGCATGTGGCGGGGCTGAAAGGCAGCGGCTCTACCGACTATGTGGTCGACAACGTTGACATCCCCGCCGGTCGTTGGATCTCGATGACCGGCAATGCCCCGGTGGTCGACGGGCCGCTCTACCGGTACTCCCATCTCGGCGCTCTGGCCGTCGGCATTGCCTCGGTTTCGCTTGGCCTGGCGGCGCGAGCCGTCGATGAGTTGATCGCCCTCGGCACCAAGATGCCTGACGCCAGTAGTCGCACGCTGGCCGAAAGGGCACCGGTACAGGCCGACCTTGCCCAGGCCGACGTAAACGTTCGGGCTGCCCGAGCTTTTGTTGCCGAGACGGTCGCTGGTTGTTGGGCCGCGGCCGAGGTCGGCGAGATCGGTGATGAACACCGCCGACTGCTTCGTCTGGCGGCAAACAACGCGGTTGAGCGCAGCACAGCCGCGGTCGACCTCTGTTACCGGGCCGCCGGCGGGACCGCGGTCTACCGGACCAGCCCGCTGCAACGAATATTCAGAGACGCCCACGTGGCTACCCAGCACGTCATGACCGCCCCTCGGATGATGGAGCCGCTCGGCCGAATGCTGTTCGGTCTACCGACGAGCACCGCTCAATTCTGACCGTCTGGGGACGATTGGCAGGGGCCCGGTTCCGTTGCGACCGGGTAGACAGCCGGTGGCTGAACTCCCATGCCTGAACCCCTTCCTCCCTCATCATCTCGGCCTCCGACGCTGCGAAGCTTGCGTACCGGCCTGATCGACAACCCGTCGCGAGATGCTGTGCCACCGGTGGCACCCGCGGACCAGGTAGCCGATCCGAAGTTAGAAACAGAGGCAGAAACAGAGACCGAAACAGTCGACGCCAAGACTGAGACTGAGACCGAGGCAGGTACAGGTACAGAGACCGAGACAGAGACCAGTTCTGATCCGGTTCTCGAATCAGCGGAGGTGGTCATCGGTGTTGCCCACAGCGCAACCGCCTTTGTCGCCGGGTTGAATCGCACCATTTCCAAGGCTGCAACTTCGCAGCGCACGGTGCTGGTCTTCCGGCTTCGAGGTATCGCCAAGGGGTTGCTGACCTGGAACGACAATCCGCCGATCGACGCCGAACTGGCCCGTGTTTCGGTCGAGCAGCACCTGCTGGCGACCGAACCCCACCTGGCGCTACTCGCTCTGCCCGATGGTGAGCTGCTCGGTTTCGACACCGAACCAAAGCAAGATCGACGCGAGGCGGATCAGCTCGGTGGCCGACTGCTCGGGGCGCTGGCAAAACCCATGGGAGAACCTGGCCGCGAGTTTGTGGTCTCGGTCCGCCTTGGGGCGGCGATCTTCGATCCCGGCGACAGCAGTGCCGATCAGGTAACCCAGGCCGATCCGGTAACGCAGGCCAATCAGGTAACGCAGGCCGATCAGGCCATACAGGCCGCAGGCCGGGCACTTCAGCAGACCAGCTTCGCCACCCCATTTCTGGTCCACAACAGCTACATCGCCGATCGCAGCACCCGGTTGGAAGAAACCGGCAACCTGTTGCCAAACGCGATGGCCGGCAACCAGATCACGGTGGAGTACCAGCCACGCGTCGGAGCTCAGGATCGACTGATCACCGAGATCGAGGTGCTCCCCCGTTGGTATCACCGCGAGCGCGGCACTATCCCCCCGAGAGAGTTTCTTCGAGCTGCGGAGAGCACCGGGAGACTCATCGAGCTTGGGCAGTCCACCCGTCGTGAAGCGGTCACCGCCGCCCACAAGTGGCAACTAGCCGGTCGACTGCAGAACTGCCGGATGTGGATGAACATCGCCCCTGTCGAGCTGTGCCACCCCGGCCTAGTCGAAGAGGTCGCTGGCCTGGTCACTGGCCGCCCCTCGCTGCTACTCGGGTTCGAAGTCTCCGATTCCGGCCTGCTGGAAGACCTGGCGTTTCTTCGCCTCTTCGATCGCCTCCAGGAGTTCGGCGTTCAGCTCGCCGTCGACAACGTCAACCATTCCAGGCTGTCGTTCGGGCGGCTTCGGCGCCTACCGGTCTCGTCGATCAACCTCGACGGTGAACTGGTCAGAAGCCTGCCGTCATCGGCGGCCAACCGAGATCTGGTGCGGCTCATTTGCGCCATGGCCGCCGAGCAAGATCAAACGGTAACCGCCTGCGGGATCGAGACATCAGAACAGCTCGAGGTCGCCGCGGTGCTCGGCGTCGATCGGCTCCAAGGTTTCGGGATCTCCAAGGTCCTCTCCCATGCCTCGATGGAGGAATACCTCGACTCTGAAGTACCTCGACAGTGAAATGCCGACTCGACGGAGTGGCCGAGTTCTAGCTGAACTCCGGCGCAACGTCGGTCATGAAGCTCCGCAGCACGTCGAGCCTGCCGCTGGCGCCGCCGGCGGCGACCACGTCGAGGCCGAGGTGGGTGACCCCGATATCGGCCCAGCCTGCGATCGTCTCGGCCATCTGGTCGGCCGAGCCCTGGAGCGACTTGGCGCTTTCCATCTGGCTGCCGGGGTCGAGGTAGACCCGCACCGACAGTTCTATCTCGGAGCGATCACGGCCGATCGCTTCGCACGCCGCTTCGATCTGGCTCCACTCATCGGCCACCTTTTCGACCGGCTCGAAGGCGGCGTGGAAAGCATCGCCGAACTTGGCGGTGCGGCGGAAGGCCGCGGCCGAAGCGCCACCGACCCAGACCGGAATCTTACGCTCCGGCGGCTTTGGGCTGAAGCCGACAGGTGGAAACTGGTAGTAGGTACCGTCGTAACTGGGCAGATCGTCGGAGAACAACGTTTCGAATATCTCAAGCTGCTCGTCGGCCCTGGCCCCACGGTTATCGAACGGCATGCCAAGAACCTCGAATTCCTCACGCATCCACCCGACGCCGACTCCGAGGATTGCCCGGCCCTCGGAAAGCACATCCAACGACGACATCCACTTGGCGGTGAGCACCGGCGGACGATAACCGAGGATCAAAACCGTGGTCCCCAGTTTGAGCCGCTCAGTTCTGGCCGCCACGAACATCAGCGTGCCGAGCGGATCGAGCCATGGCATATCGAAGCCGCCGGGGAAGCTGCCATCCTCGGAGTAGGGATAGGACGATTCGATGTCCTTTGGCCAAGCCACATGGTCGCTGACCCACCCTGAGTGCATACCTAGCCGGTCGGCTTCCTCAGCCCATTCGATCAGGTTTGCCCGATTGGCCCCCCGTCCGAGCTGGGGTAGGTGAACTCCAAAGTTCATTGGAAGGCTCATTGAGTTCTGGCTCCTGTCTCTGCCGAATCGCGAATCCGGGACAACCGTAATCGCTTCGATCGAAGGCCGGTAATCATCCAGGCTTTGGTGTGGCGGCGAACATCGGCCGACGGGCTTTCAGGCAACGACTGACCGCCCTAAGCTCGCACCATGAACGACACGACCTCCACAGCGATCTCATCACCGGAATCAGTTGGGGTGAGCTCTGAGCGCCTCGAACGTATCGGCCCGGTCATGCAGTCGTATGTAGACAGTGGCGAGGTCGCAGGCATTAGCGCCCTCATCAGCAGGCGGGGCGAAACGGCTTACGCCGCCCAGTTCGGATGGCGGGACCGCGAAGCCGAACTACCGATGACCGCCGACACCATCTTCCGCATCTACTCGATGACCAAGCCGATCGTTTCGACGGCGCTGATGATGCTGCACGAGGAGGGGGCGTTTCAGCTGGAGCACCCGGTCGCTCGTTTCCTGCCGGCCTTCGGCGCGACCAAGGTCATGGGTCCGGAGGGTTCGCTTGTCGACCAGGCTCGGCCGATGGAGGTTCGGGATCTGCTGATGCACACCAGCGGCCTGACATACGACTTTATGGTCGACACCCCGGTAGCGAAGATGTATCGCGACGCCAGGATCATGAACGATGCCACACGTCCGCTGGCCGAGGTAATCGATGAGCTGGCCACCCTGCCCCTGGCCTCGCAGCCGGGCGCCCGCTGGCACTACAGCGTCGGCATCGACGTCGCCGCTCGACTGGTCGAGGTACTGAGCGATCAATCCGTTGGAGAGTTCTTGGCAACCCGGATGTTCGCACCGCTCGGCATGACCGACACCAGCTTTGGCGTACCCGGGACCGAGCAGGGGCGCCTGTCGGCCATGTACGGACTCCCCGACCTTGTTGGCCAAGACTATGAGGCAGGCCAGCTCGTCGAGGCGGCCATGAGCGGTTTCAACGAGCGCATCGACGTCAGCGAAACCTATCCGACCGACACCCCTGAAGTCTTTCAACGAGGCGGGCTGGGGCTGTTCTCAACCATCGGCGACTACGACCGGTTTGCCAAAATGCTCTGCAACAACGGCGAACTGGACGGCCAGCGGATCGTCGGCCGCAAGACGCTCGAACTCATGCACCGCAACCATCTCCCGGCCGAACTTCTGCCGTTCGAAATCATGGGTATGCCGATGCGGGGCATGGGTTTCGGTCTCGGCTCGCGGGTGATGCTCGACGTTGCCGACAGCGCAGGCACGGGAACCGATGGCGAGTACGGCTGGGCTGGCGCGGCCAAGACATACTTCTGGGTCGACCCGGCCGAACAGCTCTCCGCGGTCTTCATGTCGCAGTACATGACCGGTGTCGGTGGCCCCGATCGTGACTTCCGTTCGCTGGTCTACCAGTCGTTGATCGACTAGAAACCGCAGCTAACAACCGGCCGGCATGCCAAACCCGCTGCAGGTGCGGCTTTCGGCTAGTTGTAGTCGCCGGAGTTGAGGTCTTCGGCTTCGATGAGGTTGCCAGCAGCGGCCAATGCCGCGGCCAGGTTCACCGCACGGTCATAGACCGCAGCAAAATAGTGTTCAGCGGCGTTCTGCTGACCGGACAGAGGCGGCCTGCCGAGCGACTGCACCACCGCCGATGGGCGGCTGGTGATAACCGCTTTGGCCGAATCCAGCCCGGCTAGCTGCTCCGGGTCGCCCCAGAAGACCCGAGGGTCGACCTTCTTGGCACGTGAGCCTTTGCGTCGTCGGCCACGGTTCTGATCGCCCTTTTGGCCCCCGCCGCCCTGGCCGTTCGAGCCACCGCCGCCGTTCTTCTGGCCGTTGTTGCGCTGGCCCTTATTGGAGTTGCCGCCGCTCATTGTGCTGCCACCGGTGCTGCCATCGCTTCAGACTCTTTCGCTTCAGGTTCTTTCGCTTCGGCTACTTTCGCTTCAGACTCTTTCGCTTCAGGTTCTTTCGCTTCGGCTACTTTCGCTTCAGGTTCTTTCGTCTCAGGTTCTTTCGTCTCAGGTTCTTTCGCTTCGGCAGCCTTGTCGCTCGGGTCGCCGCTTTCAGACTTAGAAGCTTCCCAATCCTGATCGTCGGTCAGAGGCCGAGTTTCCTCTTCGGGTTCAGCGTCGACTTCGGCGATCAGAAGATCGGGGTCGAGGCCGAGCGCTACCTGCAGCTGCTGGGCATCGAGGTCGCCAACCGAGCTCGACTTAGGTAGGACCATGTCGGCGATCTGGCGCTTGCCTGCCACAACCTCTTCGACCCGTTCGTCGACGGTGCCTGGACAGACCAAACGGTGACAGATCACGGTGCTGGTCTGGCCGATACGCCACACCCGGTCACGAGCCTGGTCTTCAACCGCCGGATTCCACCAGCGGTCATACAGCACAACGTGGCTGGCTGCGGTCAGGTTCAGTCCGGTGCCACCGGCTTTCAACGAAAGCACCATGGCCCCGGCTTCGGTGCTGGCCTGGAACTCATCGACCATTCGGTCCCTGGCCCCACGGCTCAAACCACCGTGGTAGCACTTGATGGTTTTGCCGGTTCGTTCGGTGAGATAGTCGGCCAGCTTGTCACCCCAGCTGGCGAAGTGGGTGAAAATCAGGACTCGCTCATTAGCGGCGAAGACGTTGTCGACGATCTGGTTCAGTCGTGCCAGCTTGCCTGAGCGACCGTCCAACGGTTCATCGTCGGCCTGATAGGCCGCGGGGTGGTTACAGATCTGCTTGAGGGCGGTGATGGCCGCCAACACGGCACCCTTACGCTGCGCCGTCTCGCCTGACTCGGTGTCGATGACCAAGCTGTCGAGCACCGCCTGATACAGACCGATCTGCTCCGGTGTCATGGCGCAGTGATCGAGCTCGTCGATGCGGTCTGGCAGTTCGGCGGCGATCTGTGGCTCGGCCTTGGTGCGGCGGAAGACCAGGATACCGTTGAGAGCTCGCAGCGCCTGCTCGCCAGCGTCGCGACTATCGCCGGACTGCGAGAGCTGAGCGATGAACGCAGCCCGTGCGCCGACAAGGCCCGGGTTGGTGAAGTCCATGATGGCCCACAGATCGCCGAGGCCGTTTTCGATCGGGGTGCCGGTAAGGGCGACTCTGGTTCTGGCCTGCAACCGTCGTAGCTGCATAGCGGTTTCAGACGTCGGGTTCTTAATGGCCTGCGCCTCGTCAAGGATGACCTTGTCCCACTCGACACCTTCGAGGGCGTCCATATCTCGGACTGCGGTTCCGTAGGTCGTGATGATCAGATCGGCGCCGCGTACTAGCGCCGGGATCTTGGCTGCGGTGGCCCGATTGGGGCCGTGGTGAACAACGGCTCTCAGGTTTGGAACAAACTTGCGTGCCTCGGAGAACCAGTTGCCAACCACCGCTGGAGGGGCGATGACCAGCGCAGGGCCGTTGCCCTGATTGACCTGCAGGTGGGCAAGCATGGTTGGCGTCTTGCCAAGGCCCATGTCGAGGGCCAGACAGCCGCCGAGGCCTGCTGAATCGAGGAATGAGAGCCAGGTCCGGGCGTCGGCCTGATAGCTGCGGAGTTCGCCCTCGAAGCCCTCGAGCGTTGTCGGGGGATTTTCGGGGAGCTCCCCTGCGCTGCGCAACAGGTCGGCAGCCCAACCGTCACCGGAAATCGAGATACCACCGGCGAGCGGTGAACCTTCGAGACCGAGGGCGTGGCGCAACATGTCGGCGCCGCTAAGCCTGGTCGTATCGGCTCGCTCGGCCAGCGCCGCGGCCGCTTCGGCGAGATCGGCCTGATCAAGCTCGATCCACCGACCCCGTGATTTGACCAGTGGCCTGGCCTCGGAGGCCAGGGTGGCGATTTCTTCTGCGGTGAGCTCGATGTCGTCGAAGACAACGCTCCAACGCACGTTGGCCAGTTGCTGCGCTCCGACCACGCTCTCCTGGGCTTCCTCGGAGGTGAGCCGCAGGCTAGGCGTTGGCTTTTTGGTCGATAGAGCTGGCGCTCGCACCTCATAGCCTGCGGCCACGAGAATCGGGCCTTCTTTTGACATGAGGGTCCAGGCTTCGTCCTGGCTCAGAACAACCTCACCTCGGCGGCGAGCGCCTGGGCGGAGCAGTTCTGGATAGAGCCGCTCAAGACGCAGTAGTTCTTCCTCAACCTCTTTGCGTCTGGTGTTCGACGAGTTGACGATGACCTGTTCGACCGGCAGCAGGCGATTGTCGTTGTTCGGGGCCAGGACCGCGAGGTACCAGGCGTTCGACTCGTCAGGTGGGTCGAGCTGGATGACCAGCTTGAATTTTTTGGTTCCGCCGATCGGGCGTGACCACTGGTCGATGCGCCGCGATAGCTCAGAACCGAGACGGCTGGGGGCCGAGAACGGCTGGCCATCAAGCCTGCTGAGGAAGGCCTCGGCGACATCGGACTTCGACGTTGGTTCCGGCGGCCCGGCGGGCACATCCAGGCGGCTGGCGGCCTCTTTGCAGATGGCGGTGACCAGATCGGTTAGCACCGCGGTGGTCATCGAGCGGCCGTCTGGTCGATTCTCGAGCACGCCAACCGCTCCAGGAACCGCCTGGCTCAAGGCATTGTGTTCGTCCTGGTCGACGAGAGCGGGAGACCAGCGCACCTCGAATGAGGAAAGTTTGTCGTTGCCCGCTGAGGCGTTTCTGGCCCTTCGAGCCTTCTTGAGCTGGGGAACGACTCGACCCTGGGCTACCAGACGAACCGCAAGGGCGGTGACCAGGCCAAGCCAGGCAACGCTGGGGCCTGTCGTGTCGTCGCCAGTGGTCGCACCGAGCGCCACGAGCCAGCCGAGGCTCGCCTCGATCGGCGCCGATACTGCGTCAGCCTTTCCCTGGCCGTGAACCTTGACCGGGGTGTGTGTCTCCCAGCCGACGGTGCCCGCTCCGGCTTCTTTTAGCCGTTCTAGCAGTTCGGCTTCCGAAGCCGATTCGGCGTCGTGGCCTGCTGCCCAGGCAACAACTCGGCCGGGGCTCCATGAGAGTTGCAGTTGAGTCAGGCCTGCGCCTGCGACCGGTCCTGCGCTGCCCTCGGCCTGTTGCTTGGTTTCGGCCGCAACCGGGGCCTGTGAGGCGGGACCGACCAGCTCGGTGAGCACGTCGTCGATGCGCTGGTACTCGGACTCGAAGTCGGCCAGCACCATGGAACGCTCGGCGCCCTTGAGCTTCTTATCGGCCCGCTCGATGGCCATATCGGTGGAGTCGAGTAGGCGAAGCAGGGCCGCGACCCAAGCTCGCTCATGAGATTTGAGCAGCTCAAGGTCTTTCTCGTTGGCTGTGCCGTCGAGGTGGTCTTGAACCAAGTCCAAGAACTCGTCGGCCGAAACCGGCAAAGGGTTCGCAGTCATTATGGCGATTGCATTCTCCAAGAAGTAACTAGTTCCGGCTCCAGGTCATCGGAGTCGATCTAGACGCGCTAGCGCTTGCCAGCCGTTTGCGACCGTTGCAACCGAATTCATTATCGGTCTTGGCCGCCGGGCAAGTCCCGTCACGAACTTGCGGCCGAGGCGTCGTGGTCCTAACGCCTTGCTTAACAGACTAGCTCCAGATAGCTCGATTCGCCACGACGGAGGCACAAAGAAGTGCCACCGGTCACGAACTCAAGCTGTCAGTCACGCCTGCAGGTCACCGGCACCGATTCGTTTCCGCCTCGTTCAGCGGTAATCGAGTAGACATCTCGGTGGTTGTAGCCGTTGGAGCTAGCGAACCACTCGCGGTTGCTGCCATTGGAAACATCGGGCGGGCCCATGTCCCCGGTGCGGGCTAGGTACCGACCGTCGTTGCCGTAGAAGTTGTATGACTCGGCCCAATTCTGGTCGTCCTGGTACAGGTCGACCCCAGCGAAGCTTCCTGAGCCCGATTCGACTCGGCAACTCGAAAGTGGGTCGGCGATCGGCGTCAGGACGCCGTCGAGGCGACCCTGTGACTGTCCCGGATCGAGGCAGGCCGACTGGAATTCCTGGCCGATGCCAAGCGTGTAGCCCTCCGGAGGCACGATGTGGACCACGTAACATCCCGCCACCCGGCCAAAGCCGTAGCGACCGTTCGAGTCAGTGACCTGAGAGTCGACCAGGGCGTCCGGGTTGCCATCACGGTTGGGGTCTTCGTGCAGACGGATTACGACGCCGCCGAGGCCTGGACCATCCCAGTCACCGATATTGACCGAGTCGCCGAGAAACACCGGTGGCGGTTCGGTAGTCGGGGCCGTCGTTGTCGGCTCGCGGGTCGTGGTCGTCTGCCGGGTTGTCGTGGTCTGACGAGTCGTAGTGGTCTCCCGGGTTGTCGTGGTCTGACGAGTCGTGGTCGTCTCCCGGGTTGTCGTGGTCTGACGAGTCGTGGTCGTCTCCCGGGTCGTCGGTGCAGCCGTGGTGGTGGTTTCGCCGGTGGTTGGCGTATCGGTGGTGCTGGAACCCTGCTGTTCCGAGCTCTGGGTCGACGATCCGCCGGGGCTGGTGGTCGATGGTTGCCCGGAGCCGTTTGAGGAGGTGGTGGAGCTGTTCTCGTCTAGACGGCTCGTCGTACTGGTCGATGGCCCACCGGGCTCGGTGCTCGATGGGCGGCCATCGACATCGGTAGTTGTGGTGGAAGATCCCGAGGTCGTGCTTGAGCCGCCGCTTCCGAATTCGGTCGTTTCCGATCGCTCGGCATCTGCGCCCTGAGATGCTTCCTGGCTCTGTTGCTCGCCGTCTGGGTCGAGCACCGCCTCTGCAGCGCTATCGGCGGTACCAGCAGCCGACTCGGTCGCGTTGATGCCCGGCAAGCCGCCAGACCACCACAGGCCGCCGACCGCCAGCGCCGCAGCTGCTGCCGCGGTGCCGGCAAGAGCCCAGAACGTACCGCCGAAGCGGCGGCTGGTGATTGGAACCGCAGCGGTGACGGTTGGTGTGAGCGTGCCCGAACCAGCGGGCGAGACACCCCCAACCGCACCGGTGATCGCGGCCCCTGCTGCCAGGTCGGAGCCGACCAGTTCGGAACCTGGAAGATCGAACTCTGAGACTTCGGAGGACAGAATGCCCCCAGCAGGAGCTGCTCCTGCGCCGATGAGGATCGGCCCATTGGGTCGCTCCCGGTCTTCGTCATCGGACTCGAGGACCGGTTCCGATTCAAAAAGGTTGGCGCCGGCAAACTGATGTTCGAGTTCACCCGCATCGCCCAACGATGGGACCTCAGGGAACAGGGGTGGGATTTCCGGCGACCCTTCTAAGGGAACCGTCGATTCGGAGTCAGCGGCTTCCTGCAGGGCGTCGGGACCGGGAATTGGCGGCACCGGCGGCATCGGAGGAGCCGTCACAACCGCAAGTGCGGCGGCCTCGTCGTGAGCGTTGAGCTCGGCCACAAGATCGAGCTCGTCGTCCTCTAGCAACTCGTGCCCAGACTCATCGAAGTCAGACTCATCGAAGTCAGACTCATCAAAGTCCGACTCATCAACGTCAGGCTCTTCGAACTCCGACTCATCGAACCCCGAGTCATCGAACTCCGGGTCGTGGTACTCAGAAACCTCGTGCTCGGCCCGCTCGTGCTCTAGTTCTGCGTTGTCTGGTGCCGCGAGTACTAGTTCTGCGTCTTCTAGTTCTGTGTGTTCGAGTTCTGTGTGTTCGAGTTCTGCGAGTTCCGGTTGTTCGAGTGCTGGTTCTTCGAGTTGTGGTGCGGCGTGTTCGGGAACCTCGACCTCGGGCTGCTCGTTCGCCGGTTCTTCCTGCCCGGCAAGATCGGAGACAAAATCGGCCTGGCTGGCGGCGGCGATGCCGTCGAGTTCGGCCTGCAGACTGGCATGGACCTGGTCGATCTTGTCGAACTCGCTGACCGGGGGTAGCACAGGAGCGGGCTGCTCTAACGCTGTTGTCGGCTCGGCTATTTGCTCGGCCGGCGCTTCGACTTCGCTCTGCGCTATCGACTCGTCAGCCATTGCTGGCCCTGGATCGAGTGCAAACTCAGAACCGGGCATCAGGTTGGGATCGAGCTGCGGCAGGATGGTCCGCTCGACAGGAGCGGGTGGGGCCGGCGGCTGGACGGGACCGTTGTCGTGCAGCTCAGCGGGGGTTATGTCGACAAAACCGCCCTCGTCAGGAAGAACTCGGTCGGAGATCGGGGCGTCATGTCGACGTCTGCGACTCGACCGCCGGTCGTTTCGCTTGGCAATCGATCCGCCACTTTGCACGAACTCCCGCAGCCTTGCCTGAGAGATCGGGGCATCTTCGACTTCGTCGGCCAGGCCTCGCATGAGGTTGATGACCGAGATGCTCGGCGAGTCCTGAGCTTCCGGAACGTCGACGCCGGCAAGGGCGTATTCGAAGGGCGTCAGATTGTCGACGCCTTTGAAATCCTGGCTCATAGAACTACCGATCCGGATTCAACAAGGGAACGCAGACGGGCCTCGGCCCTGTTCTGCAGAGATCTAACCGCGCCCACCGGCTTGTCGAGCGCTTCTGCGGTTTCGGGCCCGGTGAGGCCAAAGAAGACCCGTAGCACCAGCACCTCGCGCTGTTCGGCGGTTAATGCCTCGAGCGCTTCGTAGGTTCTCGAGGAGGTATCGGAGCGTTCGGCTAGTTCCGCTGGCCCAGCGGAGCCGTCGATGAGGTCGAGCGAATACTCGTCATCGGTTTCGACCCGACGGTTGCGGGCTCGGCGTTCGTCGATCACTTGGAATCGAGCGATCTGGTAGAGGTAACTCGCGAAGTTTGCCTGGTTGCCAACGAATCGATCGATGGACCGAAAGGCCTTGAAGAAGACCGTGTTGACCACTTCGTCAGGGTCGGGGCATGCCTCGGACCGCACGAGCGCGCCGACGCGCCGGTTGTAGTTTTTGTACAGCCAGTTGAAGCCATCGCCGTTGCCGCGCTTGGCTTTGAGCAGCGCCAAGTCGAATTCACTTGCGCCCGCCACATCGCTCTGGTTCATAGCTGTGCCGTTGTCTAACGCCATAAAGTCGCGTCCGCCTCGGACTCTCCACCTAGTGCATAACGTCGGCTATCGCCCAATGTGTCCGGGTTGAGCAATAAATATCCCCGGCGGCGCCAACGCGTCTCGGGTCACAGGATATCCCTGTTGGACATCCATGTTCACTCATCCGGGCGAATTCCTCACTGTCGGCGCTCGGCAGGCGGCCGACACTGGCTGGGGCCGACATCAGCTGGATCAGCGCTGCGGCGACCGATACAGGCGTGGCCGGAGACGCCCGGCAGGCAGCAGCCAAGCCCTCAACTGGCGAAATTGGTGGGAAGTTTGACGCCTAGCCTTCGCCGATATCGACCTGATATGCCTCGTAGATGAGGTCTGCGCCGCGCTGGCGGTGCCTGGTCAGCTGACCGAGAAGATCGAGAGCTCGATTTCTGATGTCAACGGCCTGGCCAGGAATCTCGTCGTCAGCGACCATCGAAACGATGTGACGGAGGGCGTCGACCTCTTTCTCAAGGCGCTCATGGTCAACCTTAAGTTGGCTGACCCGCCGCTGAAGCCGAGGGACTTCCTGAATCACCTGATCGAGAAAGCCACCCTTTGCTTCGGTCTGCTTGGCGTGCTCTTCGATCCTGATAGTGGCGTGGTCGATTGCCATCGCTACCCGCAGTCTCCAACGGGCGCCATCGCCAACCGGAGTGGCAAGCGCGTCCTCTAGGCCGACAACGGCCTCATAGAGAGCTTCTCGGCGGGTCCGTACAGCGTCGAGTTGGACTCGGTCTGCCATATGGGAATTACCTCTCTGAGTTAGTTACCGCCCCACGACAACTGTCTCTGATTCGCAACAGTATACACAAGCTTGGACATGCAGTCACTCCTAAAGGCGTCGCCTCATCACTCAGAGTGACTTCCCAGCACCTCCGACAGGCCACCAAACGTCAGTTTTGGGTATAAAAGCCCAGGCCACAGTGACCAGCGTCACTCGGACTCCAACGGTGACGCTGAGCGGCCGTTGCGTTAATTTCACATTAGGAATATCGGAATCGGTACCACCGGTAGCGGCAAAACCTGATTCCAGCCCTCAGCTCTCGGTTCGGTTTGGTACGACTTCGTAGCCTGGCTCTTCTGGCTCATCATCGACCATCTCGGCCGGGAAGC
>JBOEHD010000053.1:17124-21201 GCA_050633745.1 Acidimicrobiales bacterium | reverse complement strand
CACTTGTAGTGGGCGATGTGTTGGCGGCTGAAGGCGATCAGTTCGGCCGCCAATTCATCCGACGGCTCGAGACCGTCTATCAGCTGCACCACCGCCTTGACCTGTTCGCCCATCTCAGGATCGGGAACGCCAAATACCGCGACGTCGGCCACCTTGTCGTGGGTGATCAGCGCGTCCTCGATCTCCTGGGGGTAGATGTTGACCCCACCGCTGATGATCATGTGGGCCTTGCGGTCGGTGAGAAACAGGTAGCCGTCTTCGTCGACGTAGCCGATGTCGCCCAGGGTGGTACGGCCGCCCGGCAACGTGGCCTCGGCCGTCTTGTCTGGCGACTTGTGGTACTCGTATGTGCCAGCCCCCGAGAAGTAGATGCCGCCGATCTCACCAGCGGGTAGGTCGTTGCCGTCGGCATCGCAGATGTGCAGCGAACCGGCTCGGACCTGGCCGACCGAGCCCGGCTTGGCCAGCCACTCATGGGAATCGATGAACGTGGCCCCGTTGCCTTCGGTCCCCGCGTAGTACTCAAGCAGAATCGGCCCCCACCAGTCGATCATCTGCTTCTTCACCGGCACAGGGCAGGGAGCTGCGGCGTGCACCGCCACCTTCAGCGTCGATAGGTCACTGGCCGTGCGCACCGCTTCATCGAGCTTGAGCATACGAACGAACATCGTCGGCACAAACTGACTGTGGGTGACGGCGAACCGCTCGATGTTGGCCAAACACTCGGCGGCGTCGAACCGCTCCATGATGACCAGGGTGCCACCGACCCGATGAACGGCGTTTGAGTAAGCCAGGGGAGCGGCGTGATACATCGGAGCAGGCGAGAGGTACACCATGTCCGGGCCGTAGAGATAGCGACTGATGAAGAACTCGGCGGTGCGCTGGTCTAGCTCATCGACATGATGGGTCGGTAGAGGCCGCTTGACGCCCTTTGGTCGTCCGGTCGTGCCAGACGAATACAGCATCGCGGTGCCGGGAACCTGATCGGCGATCGGGGTCGACGGGAACTCTCCAGTCGCCTGCTCGTAGGACTCCCAGGCAATGCCGGCATCGCTGGAAGTGTCGGCATCGCTGGAAGTGGTGCCGTCGGTCATCAGCCAGCGTTCCACTTTGGGGGCGTCGCGTTGGCTGATGCCGCCGACGATTTCTCCCTTGGCCCGCGAGGTCACCAGCACCGTGGCGTCACAGTCATCGAGGATGTACGCCACCTCTTCGGTGGTCAGGAAGCTGTTGATGGCGGTGATGTAGATTCCCGAGCGGAAGGCGGCCCAGATCACTTCCATGAAGCGGATCTGGTTCTCCATGAAGATCGCCATGTGGTCGCCCCGCTGAAGGCCATGGCTTCGCAGTAGATGGGCCAACCGGTTGGAGCGCTCGTCGAGCTCTCGGTAAGACAGCGTCTCGCCCGACCCCGCCATAATGATTGCCGGATGATCGCCTCTGGTAGCCGCGTGGACCCCGGGATGACCCATGAATCGTTTCCCCCATCGAATCGGTGTGCCTGTGCGTGTGCCTGTGCCTGTACCTGTGACTGTCTGGCTCTGGAGGCCAAGCTAGCTCGGAGCAGGGTGTGACTACTAGCCTGCACTCCCAGGGGACATGGCGGCTACACAGCGGCCATAGCGTCCCGATGCGGTTGCGACACGAAACAGTAGACGAAGCACGGCACGAAGCATTCCACGAGGCATTCCACGAGGCACCTTACGAAGGGGTACACCGATGAGCGTTGACCATACGACCGGGACAGCACATCTTGACGTCAACCACCTGACAGACGACAGCTTCGGCGCGACCGGCCGTCGGGCGTTCCTGAAGTACCGCGACCTCGGGCTTGAGGGCGCCACCGATGGGCGACTGAGGGCCACCATGATGCGCTCGGAGGCCAAGAACGAGGCCACAGGCTGGCACTATCACCAATGCGACGTGCAGTTCATCTACGTCGTCGACGGCTGGGTCGAACTCGAGTTTGAAGGCGGCCGCACCGAGCGTCTCGAGAAGGGATCGAGCATGACGATTCCCGGTGGTGTGATCCACAACGAGACCGCCATGGCCGACAACTTTGAGCTGATCGAGGTCTGCTCACCGGCCAACATGGGCACCGTCGCCGTCGACGCCCCGGCGTAACCAGGCTCGGTTACCGGGTCAGGCCTTCGGGCCTTCTGTCAACTTCCGGAGTTCGTCTGAGGCCGCGATCTGGCTTGAGTTTGTGTACGCGTCGTGGTTGGCTTCGATCGTCTTCAGGTCATAGCGGTAGTTGACCATCATCGAAAGGCCTCGCTCCCAGCCAACGGCGCTGGGGTTGCCCATCCAGTTCAGATGCTCGACCCGCGCCCCGTTCGACAGGTGGAAATGGGCGACGGGATCGGCGGCCCGGTCGCCCCGCTTAGTTTCGGTCAGGTAGATCGCCGCTAGGCGCATCAGTACCGGTTTGAGCCGTGCCAAGGTCGGGTTCGACTCCCTTCGAGGCTCCCCCTGCACCACCTCGGATAGAACGGCCCGAAGCTCTTCGACGGTTTCGAACGGTGGTGTGGCATGACACTCGCCTAGCCGTTCGTCTCCGGCCGCGACCAGCTCCTCCAGCCAGCGGTGGAAGCCTGGAATCGGTGAGAGCGTGGCGAAGGTCTTCAGCTTGGGTAGCTCGGCACTCAGCTCTTCGACCACCGACTTAATCAGGAAGTCGCCGAGCGACACGCCGGCCAAGCCTTCGTGGCAGTTGGAGATCGAATAGAAGATGGCGGTGTCAAGGCTGTCTTCGTCAACGACCCGGTCAGCAGCCTTCTCAGCAGCGGCCCGCCCCCCACCGGCTTGCTCATCCGGCTCGGCTTGGTCCGCTCCCAGGAGCGGCTCTAGCTGCCGGGCGATGTTCTTGGTGAGAGCGACCTCGACGAAAATGAGCGGATCATCAGGCATGCCGGGATGAACAAAGGCGTAACAGCGCCGCTCGACCCCAAGTCGCCGCTTCAGGTCGTCCCACGACTCGATGGCGTGTACCGCCTCGTACTGGATCAGCTTCTCAAGAAACGACGCCGGTGTGTCCCAGGTCAGCCTCTGGAGATGCAGCAACCCGACATCGAACAGGCCCTCAAGGATGGCCCGAAGGTCGCTGTCGAGAGTCGCTAGCTCCGGCGTTGAGCGGCGATGGGGGAGCAGATCAGCTCGCATCGCTACCAGCAGTGGCAAACCGTCATCGAGGCTGGCCAACCTCCGCAGCAGCAGCTCGCTCCTTGGTCGCAGCCGATCTCGCAGGTCGACCTCGGCCCGGCGCCGCTCTTCGGGTGAGCTGGCGCCGATGACCGCGTCGATGGCGTCATCGACCAGCTGGTCATCGTGGCCGTATTCGAGCGCCAGGTTGGTAAAGAAGCGGCGGCGACCTTCCTGACTCAGAGTTTCGTAGGTCAGAGCGATGGTGCCTGCCCTGCGGCGGGCGGCGACGGGGCCGCCTCGTCTTTCGACCACCGCATCGATTTCGGCGCTTATCCGCCGCCAGTCACCGTCGCTAAGGTCTTCGGCAACGGCGATGGCGTCGTCGACCGATAGGCCGCGCCAGCGCCTGACACCCCGCAGAGCACGGGAGAGCCGTGCGTTCAGATCCATGAGGTGAAACTCATGGGGTGTAGTTCATGGAGTGGAAGTTCATGCGGTCAAGACTACTTGCAGCCTCTCGCAGGGCCCCGAACAGCCGGCCGGGGTAGGCGGGTTTCAGTCGCCCTTTACGTCGGTTCCGGCATACGGCGTCGGATCGCCGGGCTGAGGGATCATCGGCCGGCTCCAAGCCAGGGTACGTGACAGGTCTTCGGCGATCCCCCGCCACCCTGTCGGGTCCCAGCCGTTGGCAACGGTGAGGTTGCCGTCGGAGCGGATGTGAACCAGTGACGGCAGACGTTCGATGCCCAAAGCGGTAACCGCTTCACGCTCGGGATCGGGGAAGGTCAAGAATCGCTCAGCCCACGGGCCAAGGAATTGTCGACAACCGTCGTCGTCGGTTGTTGCCAACCACGCGACCCTAATGTCGGCAGGCGAGTAGTGCTCGAGAATCCGCCCAGCGGTCTCGAGAATCCACGCGCTCTCATGGGTGTA
>JBOEHD010000053.1:0-17085 GCA_050633745.1 Acidimicrobiales bacterium | reverse complement strand
GCTACGGCCACGGGCGGCGAGACTAGCGCAGATCCGTCCCGACTCCGAACTTGGGAGGCTAGAACTCCGGAATTTGTCATCAAACTCAGCCTAGACGCTTGTATTGCCGTCGTGCGCGATCTGGCGTTCGATCCCGGTTCCCCGCCGGTTTCCGGCCCGTTTGATACGGGCGCGACAGCTTTCAGCTGCTACAAATGAAGCGATATGCATCCCATCGAGCAGCTTCGATATGTGGCAAGAGCCAGCGGTGCAGACGGGGGGCTGCTGGTACAGGAGGCCGCATCGGCGCTTTCGGTTTTCAGCCGGGATCCGGGAGCGATGCTGACCGCCTGCCGTCGCCTGCTGACCCGTCAGCCTGCGGTTGGGCCGCTGTGGTGGATGTCGGCTCGTATGGTCACCTGCGCTGACGCCAGGACCGAAGCCCGGGCCATCATCGAAGACCTTCACGAAGACCGCACCGGACGCGAGCTAGCCCATGGTCTGCCAGACGGCGCCACCGTGGCCATCGCTGGCTGGCCGGACATTACCGTCAGCGCGTTGCCCCGCCGGGGCGATATCCGTGTGCTCGTCGTCGATGTCGAGGGACAGGGTTCGTCTGTGGTTCGGCGTCTGGAACGCCAGGACATGGACGTTGAGGATGTCGACGCGGCCCATTTGGCAGGGATTGTCGAAGAGTCGGATCTGATCATCATCGAGGCGGCCGCAGCGGGATCAGCAGCGGCGCTGGTCGACCTGGGGTCGGTTGCCCTCGCAGCGACCGCCAAAGCGCTTAGAAAGCCGGTTTGGCTGGTTGTCGGCGTTGGTAGGAGCCTTCCCGAGCAGTACTGGCAGGCGATTGTCGAACGGGTTGACGAGCCGGATATCCCAGCTTTTCTCGCTCCCCACGAGGTGCTGTCTTTCGGTCTAGTCGATCGGATCATGACTTCGGCGGGCGCTATCTCGCCAAACGCTGTGCCGGAGCCTCAGATGCCATGGGCACCGGAGCTTCTGGTCGAACTCTCCTAGCCGAGACGAGCTCGCTCTTAGTGTTTGCTCGCCTGATTCGGTGACCCTAAGTGGTGGATAGGCGTCAATAGCGCGAACCGCTTAGAGCCACCCGTCGAACCCCGCTCGGGCGGGGCGCAGCTCGGCCAACACATTTCACTCCGACGGCCTCACCCCTGGGGCGAGGTCTGCTCACCCCTCCCGCATTGAGGGTGGAGAAATGACCACCATCAGCTGCCCTCATCCCGCCACCAACCCGGTCGCCGCCACCGATGGCCACCTTCACCGACGACTGCTGGCCAGAGACCGCCCGGCCTACACCGAGCTGTATCGACGCCACAGCGGAGCGGTCTACCGGGCAGCCAAGTCGGTCATCAAAGACCCGGAGCTGGCCGAAGACGTGACCCAGGAGGTATTCCTCGAGTTCTTCCGTCGTCCAGAGGGCGCCGACCTCGGCCGCGGGTCGCTCCAGGGGTATCTCAAGATGGTGGCCAGAAGGCGTTCAATCGACTCGATCCGCAGCTTGAACGGATCCCGCCGGCGAGAAGTCGGCTGCGGCGCTCACGCCATCACCGCAACCTCAGCGATCGACAACGACCCTGGCGAGCTGATTCCGCTGCTGTCGGAGTCCGCAGCGATCCAGCACCATCTTCGCGATGCCGTGATGCGGCTTCCGGATCACCAACGGGAAGCGGTCGAGCTCGCCTTCTACCGCGGACAGACATACCGCCAGGTCGCCACCACGCTCGGCATCCCCGAGGGCACGGCCAAATCGCGGCTCCGGGCGGCCATCGGTCGGCTGGGCCGTGACCTGCAGCTGCGGCCGCGCTGGCAGACAGCGCTAGCCCAATAACCAGCGCTAGCCCAATGGCCAGCGTCAGCCTAGTAGCCCGGACTGGCGGGCCTTGCGGACCGCCTCTCGCCTGTCCCTCGCCGAGAGCTTCGTGCGAATCGACGAGACATGGGTTTTGACGGTGTTGGCCGATACGAACAGCTCGGCCGCGATCTGGGGGAAGGTGAGGTCGCTCTGAAGGTATCGCAGCACGGTCAACTCTCGCTCGGTGAGCCTCTGGTGCGCTGGGTCGACAGGCGAGCGCGCCGCGGGGCGATGATCGGCGGATGCCAGCCGGTCGGCCAACAGCCGGCCCGGAGCGGTGCACTGAGCAGCGATTTGGCGGGCATGTTCAAGCTGGATGGCCGCGTCTTCTGACTGTCCCCGCAGATCGGCAAGGGCCATCAGCCCAAACCGAACCTCGGCTTCCAGAAGCCGTTCACCACCCTGTTGGGCCAACCCAAGCGCGGTCTGTAAATGGGTGTCGGCGGCTTCGAGGTCAACCGCATCGATGGCGCACAACCCGACCGCCAGATGGGCCGGGGCGGCCTGGTCGTAACCACTGAAGTCTCCGGCATCGGCCATGGCCACCGCGGCCGAAGCGATGGCCAGCGCCTTCTCACCGTCGCCAGCAGCCCGTTCACTAAGCGCCTGGTAACCGTCGGCCAGCAGCACGGGAACCGACAGCGAGGTGGCGGTGGCGATACGACGGGCTTCGTCCAGCATCTCCCGAGCGCCGGCTTCGTCTCCGGACCAGAACAGCGCATTGCCGTAGCCGATGCAGGCTACCGATCGCCACCGACCGGTCTCGTCGACCTCGAGCTCGACCGCCTCTCGGCCCGCGGTCAACGATCGCTCGACGTCGCCGGTGCGGCGATAGTGCGAACAGCGAACGATGGCCACCGCAGCCCGCAGCGAGCTGGTTCCGTCGGGGAGCGGCCCGGGGTGGCTGTGTGCTTCGGCCCTGGCCAGCCAACGCTCAACCTCCTGTGGGCGGCCGGTGTGCAGGGCCATCCAGGCGCCGATGATGAAGATGGTTGGATCGGCTGGCTCGGTCGTCCGGCCCTGTTCCGCATCCTGCCAACGATCCAGCCAGGCCATGACGGTGGCAAACAGTCCTCGATTGGTGAAGTCGATCCACGCTTCACCGATAGCGGTGGCCGCCTCATCGAGATCATCGGCTTCCAGATAGTGATGCACGGCATCGGCCCAATCGCTTGCCGATCGAGCGACGGCAGCCGCTCGGCGGTGCAGCTCCTGCCAACGTTCGGCACCTTCCAGTTGCAGCTGGTCACGGAGCAGCTGTCTCAGCAAGTCGTGATAGGCAAACCACCGACCTCCGACCCGATAGACCAGCTGGCTGGATGCCTCGAGCAGGTTCAGCAGTTGGGCCGCATCCGACCGGCCGGTCAAGCCGTTGCAACGGTCGGTATCCAATCGGTCGAGGATCGAGGTCTCAAGCATGAACTGCCGGTGCTCGGGAGGCTCGCGACTCAGCACCTCTTCGACTAGGTAGTCCGACAGGTGACGGTCCCGCCCGACCGAGGCGAGGTACCGCTCGGGATCCTGCGGTGCATCGCTGGCCTCGATGCCGATAGCCGCCACATACAGCGCGGCCGCCCAACCGTCGGTATGGCGCTGGACGCTTGCTGCTGTTCGTTCCGCCACCGAGCTGTCGAACATCTGCTCCAGCAGGCGGCGGCTCTCCTCGGTGTTGAATCGCAGGTCATCGAACCGGACCTCGCAAAGGTGGCCTCGGGCTCGCAGACGGGCCAGGCCCAGCGGCGGGGCGGTTCTGGTTGAGACGATGAGCCTGATCTGGGCGGCCAGGTGTTCAGCCACCAGCGACAGCCCGTCATAGATCTCATCGTTCACGATCTCATGCAGGTCGTCCAACACCAGCGACACCCGAGCAGGGTTGTTATCGAGCGCATCGCCGAGGGCGCTCAGAAATCGTCGCTGGTCGGACCTGATGAGTCCGACCAGCCTTGGCGTCTCGGCGGTGAACTCGGGCCCGGAGACCGAGGCCAGCGCCCCGAGTACGCCGGTCCAAAATTGGGGCCGGTCGTTGTCGAACGAATCGAGCGTCAACCAGCCGGCAGGTCCGGCTTCGGGCGACGAGGCCCAATCGGAGAGTAGGCAGGTTTTGCCTGCCCCAGCCGGCCCGCTGATCATGGTAATCCTGGCCGACCGGCCCTGGTGTAGCCGTTCGGTCAGCCGGGCTCGGGCAACGAGCATGCTGGCCCGGGCCGGGGGCTGGACCTTAGCCGCCAGAAACGGCGCTTTCAGTTGCTCGGGGACGGTGCGAAGGTTCACGGTTGCTCCGATCCGGGGCTTCCCTCTAGTCCTCGCCCTGCGAGACCGATAGTAGCTCGACACCGAGTCGTTGGAGATATAGCAGCAGCCCGTAGAGGTCGGCCTGATCGGCATTCACGCCGACGAAGACCGATTGGGATGCACCGGACCCGACCAGCTCGAACCGATCGACGTTGTCGAGCACTGAGCGCGGAACGCGGCCTCTTACGACGACGCGATACATCCGGTTGACCGGTGGGTTGATGAAGGCGACTCCCGCCAGGCGATGGTTCTCACATGGTGAGTTCGGAGCCGACCAGCGGTTGGATCAACCGATCTGGAGGGACCGATTCGGTTCCCTCTTTTCTCAACTGTGATGACCGGAGATACCCCGTGACGCCGGGCAGTCTCGTAGCGCCCTTTTGGCGGTTGTAGCAAATCTGCAATCTTTGCTGAAACCGCAATTAGTAAGCGGCGGTTTGTCGTCTGTGACGCTTCGCAAAGCGCGCCGGGGGCCGGATTGCCACCCCCTGTCAGAGCCCACGGGTATTCTCACCTACATGGGTAACACCTCGACTGCACGAGCCGGCCGGCTTACGGCCCCGCTCCACGCAGCGGACAACACGATCGACAATATGCGCAACGCCGGCGCCGGGTGGTACTACGACCCCGACGATCAGGCGATCTACCGGTATTGGGATGGCCAAGCCTGGACCGAGCACCGCTCGGACACCGTGCTTTCGGTCATCCCTTCCTGAGTCCGCCTCCTAAGTCCTCCGCCTGAGTCACAGCCGTTTCCCGCAGGCAAGGAAGCCCTAGGCCTGCTCGCCCCAGGGACACCCGGATTTCGGGGTTCTATTCGAACGCGGCGAAGACCTCTTCGAGGGCTTTCATCTGGCCGCCCGAGGCTGATGACGGCACCAGGATCGGGCTTGTCACGCCGGCATCAAACCATGCCTCAACACCCTCTCGGACGTCGCCGACAGAGCCGTAGAGGGTGCAGTCCGACAGCCAGCGATCGGACATTGCGGCCATGATGCCGTCTTTGTCGTTGGCCGCCATAGCGACCTCGACCGCGCTCATCTCTTCCTCGTAGCCAGCGTCCTTCCAATAGTTCCGGTAGTTCGGAAGTTGCACGTAGCCCGACAGCGTGTTCCGGTTCTTGGCCGCAGCGGCCTCGCGGTCATCGTCGATAGTGGTGGGGATCATGTTGCCGATGTAGAAGCCGTCGGCGATGCGATCATCGGGTATGAGGCCGATCGAGTGGGCCATGCGTGAGCGCGAGGCGTTGGCCCAAACCGCGCCGTCTGAGATTTCGACCGATAGCCCGACCATCTTGTCCCGCAGCGTGGCCAGCGTGATCGGTGGCAGGCCGCCAGCGGCCTTTGCGCTGTCGTTCATGGCGCCGACGTAGCTCCTCATGTCGGCCAGCGGCTTACCGACGGCGAATCCCATTCGCTCATGGACCGGCCCGTGGGTGACGCCGAGACCCATGCGGAACCGACCCTCGGAGATCTCGTGAATGTAGCCTGCGCTGAGCGCCAGGTCGGCCGGATGCTGGAAGTAGATCGGTTGGATGGCGGTGCCGAACTCCAGCGTGTTTGTCACGTGAGCGATCGACAGGCAGAGGCCCATGGCGTCACCGAGACTGGGGCAGAAGATGCCGGTGAATCCCCGCCGCTCGATCTCCGCTGCCAGCTCAACCGTCCTGGCTCGACGGCCGGGTACGGCGGCTAGTGAAATGGCGGGCATTTGCTGACCTGCTTGGCTCATGCGGCCAAGCTAGTCCTCTGATCCAGCCCTCGGCCAGCCTGCGGCAACTGCTATCGATAGGAACACCGCAGGGGTTTGGTCCTGGGGCGCCGCCATGGGCGATGATGTTGAAATGACTTCTACCGAGTTGGCCTTGAAGACCCCGTACATGTTGGCCGAGGTGGCGAACGGGATCGGCTTGATGACGTTCAACAACCCCGAGCGTCGCAACGCCATGAAGATGGAGATGAACGAAGCCATCGTCGAGGTGCTCGGAGCGTTCAGCGCCGATGACGATGTTCGGGTGGTTGTCATGCAGGGAGCGGGCGATAAGGCGTTTGTCTCCGGGGCCGACATCTCCGAGTTTGAGACCCACCGCTCGACACCCGAGGGTCGAGAGCGTTTTGATGCGGTGTCCGCTGCTGCCGGTCGGGCCCTCGCCGACTTCGACAAACCGCTGATCGCCAAGATCCGAGGTTTCTGTATGGGCGGCGGCTTGGCCACAGCGCTGTCGGCCGACATACGCATCACCGCCGACGACGGACAGTTCGCCATTCCTGCCGCTCGGCTTGGCCTTGGCTACGGCTTTCCCGGTATCCACAAACTGACCGGCTTGGTCGGCCCGGCCATGGTCAACGAGATCATGATGTCGGCCAGACGATTCAGCGCCGAGGAGGCAGCGGCGATGGGGCTGGTAAACCGGGTTGTGCCGGTTGCCGAGCTCGACGCTGCGGTGAACGAACTGGCAGGTCAGATCGCAGCCAACGCTCCGCTTACGGTAAAAGCAGCCAAGGCCGCGGTTCAGGAAGCAAGCAAGGACCCCGACCGCAGGGATGTCGATCGGGTCAACAAGATGGTCGAGACCTGCTTCCTCAGCGAAGACTACGTCGAAGGTCGCCAGGCGTTCATGGAAAAGCGCACCGCCGAATTCAAGGGTCGCTGATGTCAGACGGTGAATCCATCAGCGGTGAATCTGCCAGCGGCGAGGTTGTCGGCACGGAATTTGTTGTGACGGACGAACCAGATCAGGGGCGGTTTGTAATGCACCGCGACGGCAATCTCGTCGGCTTTGCCGACTACCGGCAGAACGATGGCGCGGTGATCGTGCCCCATGTCGAAACGCTTATCGCTTATCGAGGCCAGGGTTACGGGGCCAGGCTGATGGACGGTCTGTTGGACATCTTGCGAGCCGACGGTCGCAGGATCGTGCCGCTGTGCCCGTTCGCCGCAGACCACATCAGGCAGAACGAACAGTTCCACGATTTACTGAACTAGGCGCCGCTGCCTGCCAGCGACGTCGGCTGTTCCGGCGCTCTGAGCTGCAGGGCAAGCACGATTGCACCGGCGCTGATCATCAAACCGCCACCGGCAAGTCCGAGTGCCCTCTCACCGAGGGCTTCCAGCACCACCGCGCCGATGAGCGGCCCAAAGATTCGTCCGCTGGCCATGACCGCTTGAGCGTCGCCCGCACGGTCGGCGGGATTGGCCGAACGCTTCGCCAATACTGAGAACACGCCTGGGATGCCCATCCAGAAGGCGAAACCCCAGAGGATGACGATGGCGGCGAAGAGCGGTCCGCTAGTGGCGTTGGCCATGATTATGGCGCAGCAACCGGTGATGGCCATCCACGCTCCCGGCATGCCCCGGCTCCACGGCCACTTGGCGCCGGGAATCCCGGCGATGGCGTTGGCGCTGAAAACTAGGGCGATGGTGCCGACCGAAAGGGCCGGTCTGCCGGTGCCGAGTACAACCGCGAACTGGAAGACCGATGAACCGCCGAGGGTGAACATTCCGAGCGCCACCAGGATGGCAGTTGCCTCGGGGATCGGTTTCGATCGAGAGGACTTCTTGGGGATGGTTTTGTTTGCTCCGGTTCCCTGGTTGAACAGCAGCGGCACAACCGCCAGCACCGCTAGCAGCATGAACACCTGGGTTGCTCCGCCGATGGCGAAGGTGGCGATCAGCGGCGCCGACACGATGCCGGTGATCGGACCCATCACCGCGATGTCGCCCATGCCCTTCTCTTCCCCGAATACCTGGACCCAGCCAAACCACGTCAGCAGTCCAAGCGCTAGGCCGCTGATAAATCGCAGCGCCACCAGTATGGCGAACGGAGGTAACAGGGTGGATATGAGGTTGGCCACCATCGCCACACAGAGCGAGGCCACAAAGACGCGCCGACGCGGTTGCAGCCAACGTCCCGATCCCCACGATCCGACGACGAAGCCGCTGAGCTGAGCGACCCCGATCATTGAGGCCCAGATAAGGCTGATGCCGTACTCGGCCACGACCAGGTCGAGCAGGAACGGGGTGGAGCCGAGCACCACCGCGCTGAAACCGACAGCGAGCAGCACTCCCGGTGGCACTGAGGGACGGATGAGGCTGACGAGCCGAATAGGTACTTGCATGGCGGTCCGACGCTAGCGGCCCAATGTCACCGGGCGCGGTGATGGTGACAGGCAACCAGCGATGAGCAACGGTGCTGTTAACGAATTGAGCCTTAGAAGCGGGCCCAGGCTTGTTCGACGGCTTCAAGCGTCGCTTCGAGGTCGGTGCCGAGCTGTCTGGCGGTCACCACCAACGACTCGGCGGCCTGGGCTAGCTCCGCGGCCTGGTCGTTCGAGGTGGAATCGGTCGGGGCCAGTATGAACGAACCCATCCGGCCTCTGGTCTCGATGACCTGGTCGGATTCGAGCAACTCGTAGGCCTTGGCCACCGTTCCCTTAGCCAGACCGAGATCGACCGCCAGCTGCCGGATGGTTGGTAGTCGCTGCCCGGTCTGCAGCGTGCCAGCGGCAACCATTCGTGCGATCTGTTCTCGGACCTGTTCGTAGACCGGCAGCGGGATCGAGGCGTCGACGGCGATGATCATGATCGATTGCTCAATTGATCGCCAGTCGCCCAGGATCGGATTCGGTACCCGTGGATCTCGCGTCGCCCGGCGGCTCGTGCTCGTTCGACCCCTTGAGCCCTCTCGACCCCTTGAGGATGTGGTCGAGGCCCAGCCGTCGGTTGTCCCACCACAGCCCGAGGGCATAGAACCAACCCAGTGTGGAGACCACATACGACCAACCGCTGTAGGCCGGCTCAAGGCCGACCACGCCATAGCTCATGAGGGCGACCGCCCAGAAGGTACCAGGCTCGGCTAGGCCCTTGCCGATGGCCAAGATTCTGGCCATGTCGTCGGCCCGTCGCATGTCGGTGGTCAACGCAGGTCGCGGCCTGCCTGCCACTCGTCTTTGTATGGCCCAGGTCGCGGCTAGCACCATAAGTGCGCCGAAACTCGAAACGGCGGTCAGCGCTCCGACCGAGTCGCTGTGCACAAGGCCGACAAAACCCAGGACAACCGCAGCGAGCGAAGCGGCGATCATACGGCGACGCACGCTGATCCTCGAGTATTGGGCGACGGTGCGCCGATCGAGGGTGGCGGTTCGTAACCCGGGCATTCGGCGAGCCTGATGGAGCTGGGCGCCCATCGATCCCAGCGCCACGCCGCCGAGCCCGAGTACCAGGAGACCGCCCTGGGTCTGCGTTCCGATTGTCCACCAGGTAAGGCCGGCCAAGCCACCAACGTTGCGAGCCCAGCGGGTCCGCAGCAGCCAGCGAGCCAGCAGCCGTTGCTGATCTGGGGCCTCGGCCAACGCCTCGGCGATGCGGTTGGCATCGGGATCGACCCCCGCCAGCAATGTTGTCATAACCACCGCTAACACAACTGCGGCCAGTATCAGGAATACAAGCAACCCCATGGGCAGAGGAGAGGTGCCGGTGTTTGGCGAGTCGTAGCTTCGGACCAGAAACAGTCCCGGCACGCCTAACGCGAGCAGTGCCCCCATCATGGCGATCACCGATCGCCTGGCGAGCAAGGCCGACACGATCTTGCTTGACTGTCCCATTGTCATAGGACATTATGACAAACAGCCTCTCTTGGCAAGAGATGTCGTCCGGCGGAGATGCCGATGAAAAAGCCTGATGCTGCTGGGAGCAGGATTGATCGAAGTGACAGCGACGAAACCAGCCCAGCCGGCAGCTGATGCAATCGATCTGCTGATGCCGCCACCGATGCGCGGTTGGCTCCGGCTGTGTATCGGCTTCCTGATTGTCGGCGCGGTTGGCCTGGCCGGTTTCCTCTGGCAGTTCGGCCATCTTCGCCCTGTTCCCGACTGTTGCGGGGGCGGAGAGCTCGGCGGGGCGATGGCGCTGACCTCCGATGGGCGGGCCGTCACCATGACAGCGGGATTGTTCAACTCAAGCCGGGTCGACATCGTGGTGACTGGCGCTCATGCCGAGTTGGAAGGGGCCGAGGTTCTATCGATCGGAACCGTTGACCCCGATCGAGCGATCCAGTATCCAATCCCGGATATCGCCGCCTTCCCCGCTACTGCACCGGCCCACGAGTTTGCTGAGGTGGTAATCACCTTCGTTCCCCAGCGGTGTTCGGTGGCTGATGCCAACACCACTCCTGATGCCCAATCGGGTTGGGGCTGGGTGACCCTCGCCCTTGAGACACCGGACTCGTGGTACCCGACGTTTGGGCGGTCGTTTCGATTGCCGGAGCCGCTGGCGGGGCCGGGCTCGGATGACCTCAGCGTTTGGGCCCCCGAGGGCCGCGACGACGCAATGAGCACCGATGACCCGCTGTTAGCCGCCTGTCGGTTGCTCGGCCGCTGACTGGGCGGGAACGATCGCATCGCCTTCGATGGCGGTCGACGATCGGCCGTCGACACCGACTGGGACCTCACCCATCAGCGTGACCCGCCAGAACTGACGGTCGAAGTCGCTGTCGTAGATGTCCCGTGGCGCCAGATGTGCCGTCGATCGGTTGTCCCAGAAGGCCACGCTGCCCGGCTCCCACCGGAACCGCACGGTGAACTCGGGCAGCACCGAGTGCTCCCACAGCATTTCGAGCAGGCTCTGGCTTTCCCGGGGCGATAGGTCGATGATGGTCTTGACGAATCCTGGGCTTACGTAAAGCACCTTTTCGCCGGTTTCGGGATGGACCCTGATCAGCGGATGTTCGGTCACCAGGCCACGTTCTTTGACTCGCTCCCGATATTCGTCCGACTTTTCGCCACCGGTGAGGGCGGCGAAACGATGTACCGCCCGCAGCCCATCGAGAAAGGTTCGCATCTTCGGCGAAAGGGCATCGTAAGCCGCGGCCAGGTTGGTCCACAGCGTGTCGCCGCCGTATGGCGGCACCGTGTCGCCCCGAAGAATCGACTGGCCCGGAGGATTGATGGCGGCGGTGATATCGGTGTGCCAGCCGGTCCACGGCCGCAGCAGCGGTGCTCCGTGTCCGCTGTTGGCCGTGCGATGTTTGGCGATCGAGTAGATCTCGGGGTGTTCGCTTTCGCCGCCGAAGACCACATGGGCCGGCGTCGGTTGGCCGAACTGACGGGCCAGAGCCACGTGCGACTCGTGGCTCAGTTCTTGCTCACGGAAGAACACAACTTTCCACTTCAGCAACGCGGCCCAGATCTCGTCGATCTGTTCCTGAGGCAGCGGCGCGCTGAGGTCGACCCCGGCTATCTCAGCTCCGATGTGGATCGATAGTGGCCGAACGGTGAGAGTGGTCGACATAAACGCAGTCTCTCATCAGATATCGCCCACGAGCTAGCTCGCCAAAGACCACCCCGAGCTAGCTCGCCAAGACCACCCTGCGCTAGCTCGCCAAGACCACCCTGAGCTAGCTCATGGCGGTCGGGCCGACTTAGGCTTCAGGACGTGACCGAGCCTTCGCAGTCAGAGATCCCGCAATTGGAAACGGTGTTGACCGAGATCGACGACCGGGTCGGTGTGATAACCCTCAACCGGCCCGACGCCATGAACGCTTGGAACGGAGCTCTCAGCGGCGATCTCGACGCCGCGCTGCGGTGGGCGGCGAGCGAAGACCGGGTCGGGGCGGTGGTGATCACCGGAGCCGGTCGAGCGTTCTGCGCCGGGGCCGATTTGAGTTCCGGCGCCGACACCTTCGCCGCAAACGCCGAGCGAGGCTCGACTGACGACAACGAGGCCAGAACGCCAAAGGTGTTGCCGTGGGACTTGCCGAAGCCGGTGGTGGCAGCCATCAATGGTCACGCCGTTGGCGTCGGGGCGACATACGCTCTCAGCTGCGATCTACGCTTCGCCTCCGAGGGAGCCAAGATCGGGTTTGTCTTTACCCGCCGCGGCATGCTGTCGGAGTTGGGATCCCACGCCGTGCTGCCCCGGGTGGTCGGCATGTCCAATGCCTCGGACCTGCTGCTCAGCGGAAGAGCGGTGACCGGGGTCGAAGCCGCGGCCATGGGCTTGGTCTCAGCCGCGGTGCCAACCGAACAGCTGTTGGCGCTGGCCGTCGAGCGAGCTCGAGAGATGGCGGTGATGGGCGCGCCGGTGTCGATGGCCATCTCGAAACGGCTGCTGTGGGAATCGATGGGCATCGACGAGATGATGCGCCGGGAACAGCCGCTGTTCGATTGGGTGGCCGAACAGGCCGACTCGATCGAGGGTGTCGAGTCATTCCTGGACAAGCGTCGACCGGAGTGGAAACTCTCGGCCGAGCGCGACTTCCCGAGCAACCTATTCGATCGCTAACGCTCCCGCTCGGGTGCTAGGTCCAACTGGCTTCGGTAGCCCGGATCACTGCGCTGACGGTGTCGTTGTATGGGGTGGGAATGCCGACCTGGCGGCCAAGCACCGGAGCCATGCCGTTGATGGCATCGATCTCCGAAGGCCGCTTGGCCAGGTGATCTTGCAGCATCGACGGACGGGCCCCTCGAAGGGTTGAGGCGAACTCGGTGATGTAAGCCACCGGGTCATCGAACGAGAAGTTGATACCCAGTTTGTTGCCGATGGCGAAGACCTCGCGTGTGCAGCCGAGCGCCACTTCCCATCTGGCTTCGTCGTCCATGACCTCGCCAACGGTGCAGCCAAAGACGGTGCAGGGGCCGCTGAGCGTGGCGTTGCACATGAACTTCTCCCAGATCAGCTGATCGATGTCGCCGAACCCGGCAACATCGAACCCAGCCCCTCGCCACAGCTCTACTAGCTCAGCTAGGCGATCGGTATTGCCACCCTGCATCTCGCCGATACGAATCAGCCGCATGGCGTTGTGATGGGCGTGCCCCGGGCCGACCATCGAGGCCCCGAAACCCTCGGCCACTCCCAGCAACACATTGTCGGTCGGCAGGTGAGCAGCGATGCGATCGCCTGCTCCCAGGCCGTTCTGGATGGTCAGGATGAGCGAGTCCGGTCCGAGTAGGGGAGCGATCGCCGCGGCCGCTGGACCGACGCCCGACGCCTTGGTGGCGATGATGAACAGATCGCAGGTTCCGGCGTCTTGGACGTCACTGGTTGCGTTGACCGCGGTGCTGGTGTTGTCGCCGAGCGGGCCCTCGACCCGCAACCCATCGGCCTTGATGGCGGCCACATGCTCGGCCCAGGTGTCGACTGCCCAGACCTCGTGCCCGGCGTCGGCCAGGCGGGCTGCATAGATCGAACCCATGGCTCCAGCACCGATAACTGCGATCTTCATTCCAACCTCCGAGAGCTAGCATCGGCCCGCCAACCGGGCGGAGCAGAGCTTAGTCGGCAGCCAACTCCAGGCCGAATGAGAAGTCGCTGTTGCCCGCCGCGTAGTTGTGAGCCTGTACCGCCAGCAGGTTGACGCCGGGTTGCAGCAGGTCCGCTGGCAGCTGGTATTCGGTGTATTCCCGCTCGGCGTTGCCCCAAACCGCTGACAGGGGAGTTGTGTTGTAGGCGAGCGGTCCAGCGGGAAGGTTGTGCCTGAGAAGCTCGGTGCCGTTGAGGTAGACGGCGGCGCCATCGTCGACCAATAGGCGCACCGTGATCGTGGTCGGCATGAGCATGCCCGCGCCATCTGGGTCGGTTACGTCGACGGTGAAGCTCTTTCGGAAGTAGTACGTCTTGTTCCAGGGGGTGACCGGCGTGGCTTCATCATCTTCGCCGAAACCGAGGATGGCCCGGCCGTTTGACCAGTCGCCGTCGACAAAACCGTGCTCGGTCCATTGCTGACCAAGGTCGGTGCCGGAGTCTTCAAAGCGCCACTCGGCATCGGCCTCGATCAGAGTCGCTGGAGTCCACGGGACGGGCTCAGGATCAGGATCAGGATCAGGATCAGGATCGGGTTGCACCTCGGTATACACCGCGATCAGTTCGGCATCCATCGATAGGTCGGCGTTGCCGGTCCACTGGTTGCGCACGCTGATGGCCAGGATGTTTTGGCCTTGGACCAGCAGAGCCGGGTCGATGGAGATCGGCTCAGCGACGGTTTCGCTGACACCCCAGCGGGCGTCGACTGCGGTTGTCCACCACTTGATCGGTCCATCGGGCAGGTTCAACCGAGCCGCTTCAACGCCGTTCAGGTAGACGACCGCTCCATCATCGAAGCGCAGATTCAGAGTCAGCTCGTCGGGGATCGCCGGGGCGGTGAAGTGCCTGCGGAAGTAGTACGACTCGTGGCCTGCGGCCAGCAGGGTTGTTTCGCCGCCGTCGCCGAAACCGAAGCGGCCCGCTCCGGTCGGCCAGGAGCCGCTGTCGAACGTTGAGTCCATCCACTGTGTACCGGGGTTCGACCCGTCGTCGAGGAACATCCAGTCAGCGTCGCCGGGAACCATAGTTAGCGGACCGACGGGAGGCTCCGGCTCCTGCGGTTCGTCGGGCCCGGGCAGCGGTCGTTCGATGGTCAGCTCCATATCGAACGACAGGTCGTTGCCACCGCTCCACACATTGTGAACGGTTACCGCCACAGTGTTGAGGCCGTCGATGATCAGACCGGGATCGATGTCGAACTGTCGGAACAGCGATTCGGATTCGCCCCACACCGAATCGTTGGCTTCGGTCCAACGGCCGATCGTCGAGTCAGCGGGCAGGTTGTGGCGCACAACCTCGGTGCCGTTCAGGTAGATGGCGGCTCCATCGTCGGCCCGGAGGCGGATCGTGGCTGCGCTTAGCGTGTCGGCAGCAGCACCATCAGCATCTTCATCAACAACGTCGGCTAGATCGAAGTTGTGGCGGAAGCGATAGCCGGTGTTACCGCTGGCCAAGACGGTGTTTTCGTCGTTGTCGCCGAACCCCAGTTCCGATTGGCCGGATGGCCAGTCGGCGTCATCGAAGCCCGGATCGGTCCAGTCGGCCTCGTAGCGGCTGCCGTCGTCCCGGTAGCGCCAGATCGCGCCACGTTCCACGGCGGTTAACGTCTCGCTGAGCTGTTCATCTCCTGCAGCGCCAAGACCTAGCATCTCAAGTTCGAAGCTCAGATCGCCCGGCCAGTCATAGGCACCGTGTACTTCGACAGCGATGGTGTTATCGCCTGCGCTGAACTTCGAGGGACTGACGAGGTGCTCGGTGAAGGTGCGTTCGCCGTTGGTCCAACGACCCTCAAGGGCCAGGGTCTCCCCGTCGAGCGGGCCGGTGGGCAGGTTGTTTCGCGCCACCTCGTTGCCGTTGACATAGACCGCAGCCCCGGCGTCGGCCAAAACCCGTATGGCGATGCCATCAAAGGCCGCAGGATCGGCGATGTCCACCGTCGTCCTGGCGTACAGAGCATCGGTGGCTCGAACGGTGGTGCGCTCGTCGCCATCGCCGAACCCAAACTCGCCGCGGCCGATCTTCCAGCCCCAGTCGTTCCAGCTGGGCACGGTCCACTGCGTGCCATCTGTCGGTTCATGGCCCGAATCGCTGTAGCGCCACTGGCTGCCCCGTGGCAGCAACAGCGTGCCAGTCGGCCCACTTACATCGTCGGTCGGTAGGAAGCCGTAGCCCTGGCGAGCTTTGCCGCCGATCTCGGTGAATTCGCCTCCAAGCCACAACCCTTCTGGGCCGGCCAGCGCCTTCCATACCCCGTAGCGGGTAACCACCTCAGGGGCGAAGCCGGTGATGTGGTCGTCTGTGATGTCGATGGCCGCCAACTGGCTGCGATCCATGCCACCGAACACCTGCTCGAAGTGGCCGCCGACGAACAGGATGTTGTCGCGCAGCTCAAGGTCCTGCACGTCGCCGTCTGCCAGATAGCGCAACGTCTCCTCGGCGGTGGTTGCCGAGTGTTTCTGCAGTCTGTTGTTGGGGAATCCCGGTCCGGCCACCGCTAGGTAGACGTCGTCTTCGGTAGCCAAGACGTCGAAGACCGGCTGATCGAGGTCTGGTCGCCACGAGTAATCGACAGCATCACCAGGGAGTTCGATTGCCGCCAGATGGGCGGTACGGGCCACCCAGTCGACGCTGTCGAAGGTCCCGGCTATGTACAGCCGCTGCTGGTCCGGTGAGGCTTCGAGCCCTCGCACCGATCCGCCTTTGATCGACGGTTTCCATTCGGTGTCTAACTCGCCGCTTCTGGCGTCGACTCGGGCGATGCGATCTCGGCTCTTTCCATCAATACTGATCAGCTCGCCTGCCACGTAGAGGTCGTCGCCGACGAGCAGCAGCTCGAGTACCCGACCCGAGGTGTTGGCCCGAAAGCTCGACACGGTTGACCCATCATTGGGATCGACGGCGGCCATACGCTGCCGGTAACGATCGTTGACCCGGTGGAAGTTGCCCCCGATGTAGATTCTGGAACCGTCCGCGGCCGCCTCCATAGCCTTCACCTCAGCGTCGGCGGTTGGAGCCCAGTTGAGCGGGGCGCCGGTCGCCACGTCGAAGGCGGCCAGGTTGGTCCGCAGCAAAACGTTGCCATCGTCGTCTTGGATCTGGCTGAACTCGCCACCGATGTACACGGTGTCGTCGATCCGGACCATGTCCCAGACGATGCCGTCTGTGCTCCAACCAGCGGTCGGAACTTCGAGCTGGGCCGCGTCAGCCCGGACCGCAGAGCCGACTACACCAGACAGCAGAGCTGCTGCCAAGGCGAAGACCAGCGTTGCGCAGCTGGTGCGCCGTCGGATGGTTGTTTGTGCGCCCAAGGTAATCCACCAGAGAGTTCGGGTACGCGAATTCGCATACGTCGAACCCAACAGTAGAGATCGGCCCCTAGGCCGCTCTTGGGCCGGGTTTCGTCAGGCCTCTGGGCAGACCTGCCCTCGCGGTTTAGGTATCGTGCTGAGCAACAAGGGTGCGGGCGATGACCTTCAAACAGAGAGTCTCGTCTGCCCCTTCGAAAATGCTAAGCACCCGGGCGTCGACGAAGTACCGGCTGACCGGATACTCCTCGGCGTAACCCATGCCGCCATGAATCTGCATCGCTTCCCGGGTGACCCACTCGGCGGCTTTGCAGACGTAGGCCTTGATCA
>JBOEHD010000052.1:0-54272 GCA_050633745.1 Acidimicrobiales bacterium | reverse complement strand
TCTTGTGATGCCGTATGCTGACCTGGTGATCGTTCATCGAGTGGATACGGACCGGGCGCTGCAGCTGAGCAATATGGAACTCGGCCACTTGCTGAACCTAATCCTGTGTGCGGGCGGGTTGGCTAACCCGGTGCGGAGTTTGGCTCCCATCTCGGCCAGCTTGACCCAGTTGGCGCCGATCGGGTTTGTGAATCCCCGAGCCGCGGCCCGGAAGCTCTCTTCGCCAGTACCGGTGACGACGTCTAGTTCGCTGGCCTCAGACATCACCAGAGCCGGTACCCGGCCACCGGCGAAGTAACCGGTTCGGCCTGCCACCGAGACTCCGGCGAAGCCGTTGGTTAGATTCACCGCATCGGCCACCCGACCACAGAAACCAGACGACACCAGCTTCGATGATCGCACGTCTCCTCGCTCCCACGACGCGGCCATTTTGAAGTGCGAGAGGTTGCCGTCGATAGGACCGACACCCTCGACTGTGGCCACGTTCCGTTTCGAGAGCAGAGCCAAGCCCGGATGCAGGCCAACTTCGTTGTCGATGGCGTGGTAGTTGGTCGGGGTGATCGAAAGGTCGTTACCTCGGGCGCTGCGGTACCGCTGATCGTCGGGCACGACCAGCGAGAGGCCATCGCTGCCACCCTGCAGTTCGATGATGACAAGCACTCGCTGGGCGACCGGAGCAGCGGTGGCGATATTGGCGCCCCGAAGGCTCTGCTGGCCGCTGATGACCGGGTCGGCGGTGGTGGTGCTGGTGATGCCGGAGCTCTCGATAACGGATTGGTCGGTGGTGACACCGGGCTGGTCTGTGGTGACACCGGGTTGGCCTTCGAGCGTTTCGCCGGTGATGGCCTGGCTGGTGGGCGTTTGGCCGTCGCCGACCTGCAAGGTTGGGTTTGTTCCGCCTGCCGAGGTGGCGGAACCGCCGGCTGAGGTTGAGGTCGAACCCGCTCCAGGCGTGCTGGTGCCAGTGGTTTCGACCACCGGGCCCGAGACACGATTAGCGGTAACGGCGAGGCCGCCCGCAACTACCGCACCGCCGGCTAGACCCTGAAGGACCTTGCGCCGGGGTATACGTGCTGGCTTCTCCTCAGCCACCTCATACCGATCGGCCGCAGGGTCATCGTTTTCCGAAAACCCATCTTCCAAAAACTCGCCTTCCAGAAATTCGTCATTGGCAAATTCGTCATCAGTAAATTCGTCGTCAGTAAATTCGTCGTCAGTAAACTCATCGCCGGTGAATTCGTTTTCCGGATGTTCGGGTTGGTTACTCATTGGCTCGTGTTCATTTTGATCGTCGGCCCTACTGCATCCTGAATTCCGGACTGATCAGCGCCAGTCGAAGCCGTTCTTGAGGGTTCGCCCCGCTGGCGATGGTGGCCTTGTTCTGCTGGTCGGCCACGAAGATTCCGCACTTGGCCAGGGTCTGATCGACCGAGGTGTCGCTGCTTTGGATGTTGAGCTCGAACAGCGATTTGGCGATACGTAGATCGGTTCCGTAGCTCAGCCAAACCGAGTCCTGCGTCGGCCAGCCGGCCACGTTCGGCGGCTCATAGGGGAGCATGCCAAGGTTGCGCATCAGCGACCGGTTCTTCGAAGCCTGGATGCCGGTGACCGACGCCAGGGCAGCGAAGATCTCGAGTCCGTTTCGAGCTCGCGAGTAATCGCGTGACCAGAACTGCGACGACAGCAGGATACGTTCCAGCAGCGGCTGCAGTTCGTAGCCGTCGGTGGTTCGCCAGCGTGACCCTAGGTCGGATGGAGGGTTGAATCGGGGGTCGCCTTCGCCGCCGACGAAGTAGTGCCAGATCTTTTTGCTGATCCGGTCGGCGGTTTCCTGCCGGTCGAGCAGAGCATCGACCAGGGTGTGCACGTTCCACTGGTTGTTGCCCTGACCGGAGTTTCGGGTTTGTCCGAAGATGGTGATCGAGCCGACGTGGGCTTTGTTGTTGTTGTGGAGCCCGCTGCCGCCCCAGCCGGTCATGGCCAGAGCAGCCTGCTCAACATCTCGTTGGCTGTAGTGCCCGGGACCGATGGTGAATAGCTCCATCAGCTCTCGGGCCAGGTTCTCGTTTGGGCTTCCCTTTACGTTGAGGTTGCCGTTGAGATAGAGGATCAAACCGTCGTCGGTGATGATCTCGTGCATCAGCGTGCGGTAGTTGCCGACGGCGTTGCGTTTGAGGATCGCCAGGTTGCCGGGGATCTTGTTGCTGTAGTTCGAGGTCAGGTCGATGCGGCTGATGGGGATCAGGTTGTGCCAGAACATCGTCATCCGGTCGCCGATGCCCGATGTGGCGTTCTGGAAGCCACCGACCCAGTCGTCTGGCTGGTTCGCGGAGTTAGCTGCGGTCTCGGCTAGCACCCTGGAAACGGCGGCAGCACGAGTGAGCCCGGTGAACGAACTCACCCGGTTGAGCTTCAGGCCAAACGCGGTTCTCCGTACCAGGAGGGCCGCTTGGGCCGTCGTTAATAAGGCTGAACTACTACCATCGTCCGCCATGCAATGCCCACGGTATCAGGTTCACTCTTTTGCTTCCGACCACCTTTTTATGGTGCCGACGTCGGCCAGGAAGCGCACTTCGGGTTCGGGAGACCAGTAGTAGGCGGCCGCGGTCACCGCCTCAGTCACCGATTCCGCCACCTTTTCAGCGTGTTCAGTGGGTGCGTGAACCAGCAACTCATCGTGTAGGCACAGCACGACCCTGGCATCGAACTGGCGGGTTCTTTGCCTGACAATGATGGCCCAGACCTTAAAGAATTCTGCCGCCGCGCCCTGGATCAGGGCGTTTCGGGCGTAGCGGCCTCTGCTGGCGGCGGCGCTGATTGCCCCGTCGAGGTCGCCGTCGGGGGCCGACCCACCACCCATACGGACCCTTCTTCCGCCGATGGTAAATATGTCGTTGCCGAGTTTGCCCTGCTCGGCCGCCGCTTCGAGCAGTTGCATGGCCACCGGGTAGTTCTGTTGCAGGCCTCGTAGGGCTCCGGCCGATTCGCCGGTGGTGGCCCCGTACATCGCGCCGAGGACTGCGACCTTGGCGATGTCACGCTCGACGCCGAGGGTCTGGGCCACCGGTTGGTACAGATCAGCGTCGGCGGTGGCGGCGATCAGGGCCGGGTCGCCAGAAACCGCAGCCAGCACCCGCGGTTCGATCTGACCGAGGTCGGCCCGCACAAACGTGTAACCCGGATCGGAGGCGACCGCCGGACGCATCGGCGCCGGAAGATTATGTAGGCCTGCCGACGCGGTCATCCGGCCCGCTGCCCCGTCGCAACTCGACCAGTCACCCCGCAGGCGGCCATCGGAGACGTGTTCGTCGAGCCAGGCGTAGCCGTATGTGGTGGCAATGCGCTCGGCCTTGCGCCACACCAGTAGCGCATCGATGAGCGGGTGGGTGTCGCGCAGCTTCTCCAGCCGCCAGGCTCGGGTATCTGGCAGGTCGAGCCCGGCCCGGCTGAGCATGTTCTTCACTTCGGCCGGGTTGCGTAGGTTAACCTTCTGAGGGTGGTCGAGATGGCGCAACACCTCAGCGTCTCGCCTATCTCGTTCGGCGTCTTCCTCGGCGTAGTTCTTCGGTCTCGGGCCCGCCGAGTCGCTGATGATTCTGATGGCCTCGGTCTCATCGAGTGGTAGTCCACCGAGTGCTAGTTCGGCGCAGAGCAGCTCAGCGGCCGACTCGGAGTGGGCGGTTGACCGAGCGCGTCGAGGGTCGGCCCGCTCGTCGAGCAACGCCTGCTGTTGTGTCGCCGCTTTGAGGGTCAACTCGGCCCAGGCCGCCAGGCGCTCGGGAGACTTATGCCAACCGCCATCGGTCCAGTCTGGGCGGAGGTGACCGTCGGGCCGGATGGGGCTGTTCGGGTCGTCGCCCTCGCTGCTGTCCGCTCCCAGAAAGTCGAGCTGACCCGATGCTGGGAGAGTGTCGGTGTCGAGATCGTTCAGCCAGGCCCAGGCGTGGCCGATCGAAGTTCGCCATCCCCCGGCCAGAAAACGATGCAGGGTAAGAACGTCCCAGCACCGGTCGACGGCCACGTCAGCCTTGACCAGGGCCATGGCCGTCGATCGATCCCACCAAACCCAGCGAGGCTTGTTTGCGCTGTCGATCTGGGCCACCAGACGCTCCGGGTTTGCGTCGAGCACCGCCCGGTTCCCGTTTGTGGTGGCCACTCCGAGGCCGATTCCCGGCTGAAGTGCGAGCGCGACCAACCCTGCCTCCGGCATCTCAAGATCGAACAGATCTTCGCTCACAGCCATTGCACATCAAAACGCATACGCCGAATAACCCTAGTGGTAGACAGCCGATCGCCAGGAGCCCCGAATCCTCTGCAATCTCGAGGCCTCTCGGTTTCGAGGCCTCTGCAGGCCGGACGTGATGGTTCTGTGGGGTTCGATTGTGCTTGACTCTGATGGTCGGTTCGTGGGCGAGCCGGCGTCAGCAGTTTCAGTTGGGAGAGCGCATGAGCGATTACCAGTCCGGGCCATTCGGAGAGCAACCTGCAGGTTCTGGTGACTTTCCCGATCCGGCGGGACCTCAGTCGTCGTACCCACCTCCGCCTCCCGGCCAGTTTCCGCCTCCCGCACCAGCGCAGTCTCCACCGCCGGCGCCGAACCAGAACTGGCCGTCTGGCCCTGGCGGACACGAACCGCCACCGAGCCGCTACGAGCCAGGTCCCAATCCATATCAGGATCGGTATCCGGCCCAGCCGCCTCCGCAACCGAAGTCTGGTTCCAACAAAAAGTGGCTCTGGCTGCTGCTCTTGGTGCCGTTGCTTTTTGCTGTAATGATCGGGGGCTGCGTTGTGCTGCTGCTCGGTGCAACTACACCTGCTATTGATGCAACCAATGCCTATGTGGCGCTGCTGGATGACGGCGAGTTTGAGGCAGCATACGAGTCGATGTGTTTGTCGTCTCGGGCGTCGACAGAGATTGGTGAGTGGGTTGAGGGCACCCGTAACCAACTGGGCGATGTTGGGATAACCGACTACAACTTCACCAGCGTTTCGGTCAGCGGTGGCCGGGCGACGGTAACCGGTGTCATCGAGGTCGACGGCTTTCCTCGATCGGCGGTGTTCACGCTGGTGTCGGAATCGGACGAATGGCGAGTCTGCACCCGTCTACCGCTGGGCTAGCCGTAGAGGTATCGGTGGGGTCTGACACCGGTGGCTGCAGTTCTATTACTCTTCGCTGCTATTAGTAAGCGCAAGAGCAAATGAGCGACGCTGCCATTTGTAGTTTTAAACCAGACTATGAACGCTTGGCTTTAGACCGCCGCCTAGGTCGAGTCGTTCCAATTGATGGCTGAATCTGTCTAGCTACACGGACTGACTCGGTCATGTCGTGACTATCAAGGGCCACGAGGCCAAATTCTGCGCGCCCGAACGGCGGAATCAGCGCCGACCATGTCGAGGTTCTGCGATGTCTCAAAACGTAATGTCCGATATTGAGTCTCTTGTCGCCCAGCGGCTGTTGGGGAGTCGACCATGATGCAGGTGGCTGTGCCAACGCTGGTAATCGTGATGATGGTTTCTGTCGGCCTTGAACTGTCGGTTGCTGAAGTCTTTCGCCGGCCGCGGCTTGGTCGATGGTTGACCCTTGGCCTGTTCGTGAACCTAGTGGCGTTTCCGCTATGGACCTGGGTGCTGATTCGAGCGGTCGACCAGGGTGCAGGCTCGGGCTTCGCTGCTGGGCTCATCCTTTGCGCTGCCTCGCCGGGCGGGCCGGTTGGTCCGGTGATCGCTCGCCTGGCCAAAGCCGATCTCGGGTTCGCCGCAGCGTTGATGATTCTGCTCGGGGTCGTAGGTCTACTGACCACGCCGCTCACGGTGTCGCTCTTCCTCGGGGGCGACCAATCGAGGCTTCTCGTTCCGATGTTCAGCGCGCTGCTGCTGTTTCAGATACTTCCGTTGGCCGTTGCGATGACGGTGCGGCGAACTTGGCCACAGGTAGCGGCCAGACTCGCAGGCCCCGCAGCCAAGCTGGCCAACCTGCTGTTGCTAGTGGTGGTCGTCGGACTGCTGGCGACCAGGTGGGACGCCATCTTCTCCATCCCGCTCCGTGACCATGCGACACTGGCTGCGGGCCTATTGGTCGTGCTTGCCGGGGTGTGTCACTGGTCGAGCGGCGGTTCCCTGCTACGAGGCTTGCTAGTGGTTACCGCGATCCGAAACATGTCCGTCGCCCTCTTGTTGGCAACACGTCTCTTTACCGATCCTCAGACCGAGGTGGGAATTCTGGTCTGGGCCTTCTGGATGATCGTGATCGCTCCGGTCGTCGGCCTAGTCGCTACCCGGTTCGCCACCGAGACCAATGCGGCCGATCCCACCTGGGAACCGATCGGTACCATGACTCCCGCCCCTCACTGAGCTGGATGGGCCCGACTATTTGGCTACTTGACGATCGTGTAGCCGATGTCGAGTGTTGCGGTGGCCGGCCCGAACCCGACCTGCACCGAACCCGTCGACTGGGCAGCTGCTGGAGCGTCGAAGCGTAGGTAGATCCGGCACGACTCGCCGACTTCCAATATGACCGGGCAGTCATCGTCGAGCAGACGAACCTGACCCGGGTCGCCTGTCGAGAGCTGATAGGAACCGAGGCTCAAAGTTTGCAGCGGTATGTTGCCGATGTTGGTGATCGATACCTCCTCGATATCGGCCAGGAAAAATCTGACCGATATCGGTTTCAGACTGATCTGTGGGTTCATGGCGAGGGGGAACGTGGTGTCGATCTTGAAGATGAACTGCCTTCTGAGGCCTCCACCGGTTACCGCGAGCGTTGTATCGCTGACGCTGTCGGCGGTGAGCGCTTCCTTGGTTAGCTCTATGGTGAAGGTGCACGACGTCTTGGCTGCGAGGGTGTCTGGGAATGGGGAGACCTGGCCGCCGCCGCAGCTTTCGTTGCGAACAGTAAATGAATTGCTTGAGTCGGGCAGGCGCAGATCACTGATCGGCTGGGTTCCCGTGTTGGCTACGGTTATCTCCGTCGCTGGTGCATCAAGTGTCAGCTCGACGCTCTTCTGATTCAGGGTGAACGCCGTGACCTGCGCTGATTGCCGAACCGTCATCGCCAAGGTGATCGCCACCTCGACCGCGCGGCCATCGTCAGCGGCGCCAGTAAGGATCAATTGGGCTTTGAAGTCCCCGGCGTCATCGGTCGCCGCTCCGACCATCATTTGACACCTCGACTTTGGCTCCAGCTCGGAGCAGTCGCTGCTCGTCAGTTCAAACGGCGGATCGAACGTTGACGGCGACAGGGTCAGAGGTAGCTCACCGGTGTTGGTCACCGTGACCGCGATTGGCGATAGCTGCTCATCGACTTGAACCGATTCGAAGTCGATGCTGTTGGTACTGGCCACTATCTCGATCCGAGCAGGATCTGGGTCCGGATCAGGATCGGGGTCTGGGTCTGGGTCTGGGTCTGGGTCTGGATCAGGATCAGGGTCGGGATCAGGATCAGGATCTGGGTCGGGATCACGGTCTGGGTCTGGATCGGCGGCGTCGGATACTCGAACAATGAGAGCACCCCGGTCCGATACCGCTCCGACGGAGATCTGATAGCCGATGATCATCTCTTGCGCCGGGGTGGCTGAATCGGCGCTGACCTGGATGGTTCCGTCCTCGGCGAAAGCGATGTCGATCGTCGGTGATGCCGGTCGGTCGACATCATCCAATCTGGAGCGATCGCTGGACGGTTCGCTACCAAAAACGTTTACCGACTCTGACTCGCCTGGCGCTACAGAGACGACAACGGCATTGGCCACTACACCGGCCTGCTCAACACCACAGCCGCCAATGGCAAAGGCCAATGCTGCCAACGTAATGGTGAGAGCCACCTGCGATGCGGTCCGGACCGCCGCGACCCGATAAGCCGCTGCTCGACCGGTCATCGCCTGGTTCCTGTCGACGAGTCCGGCGGTGCCCACGCCGGAGGGGCTGGCGGTGATGGTTGGGTTGGCGGCGGTTTGGGTGGAGGCGGCGTGTCGGCCGAAGGCGGCGGTGGCACGAGGGGTGCTGGCTGCAGAGACGGTGGCGGCGGCAGGGCTGGGAAGGGCGGCGGTGGTAGATCGGAGGAAGGTGGCGGTGGCGGATCGGGAGAGGGCGGTGGCGGGAACTCGGCGAGGTCCCGGAGGTCGATTTCGGCGCTTCCGGCCCCGAGCATGTCAACCCGCCACTTCCAGGAGTTGACCGGTAGAGAGACCGAGTAGACCATCGGTGCGGCGCTAGCAGATTGGCCGACCAGGTTGATCTGGAACGAAGCCCAGTCAGCGGTCACCTTCTTTGGATCGGTGCGTACCTGTATTGGGATCTCCCATGGTCCTTGTCCGGAGAGCGCCGCCGCCACGCCGATGTGGACCATGTCCACGAGGCGTCCAAGGCCCTGCTGTTCGACCCTGTACACATCGTCGTCGTCCTCGCTGGCCTGCAGCTGCAGAATCATGTCGAACTCTGCTTCGCCGCCCGAGCCGTTGCCCGAAGAGAGCACCCGCTGGGTGCTGATGGCCGCTGTCGGTAGCGCTAGCCGACCCAGCGGTTTCGTTTCGCGGACCGAGCCGCCGGCCAGTGCCCCTCCGGCTAGGCCGAGTCCGGCGATGGCAGCGACTAGGCCAGCCCTGCCAGGCGCGGTATCGAGCGGTGAGGCGGTGATGCGAAGGAAACCATCGAGGGTGCAGGTCACCCCGGATTCTGGGTCGGTGAGAGTGGCTCGGTAGTGTCCAAGTCCGGCGACAAGACCGAGATCGGCCCCATGAGCATCGGCTCGGATCTGTAAACCCTCGCCCTGAGACGAGCGGGTGATGACAACCTCGGATGGGCCTGTCGATCCGCCGCTCGCCGCTGGCTGCAGATCTGCGTTCCAAACGGTTACCGGCCGTGTGGGTAGAAACGGGAACGGTTCGATATCGATCAGTTCGACGGTGACCGTCCCTCGCTGCAGATCGGAAGCGGCCGATACGGCGAACTGCGTTTGGCGAACATCACGATCGATGTTGATGGTCAACGGGTCTCCTGTGCCATCGGAGGCGAAGGCCGATGCGGTGCCGTCGATTTCGACGAGTAATCGTCCAGCCGGACATAGTCCGCCTGCCAGCGTTTGAGCCCCGGCCGGCGTGGCGGCCAGGCTCGAACCCAGAGCCAGTGCCATGCCGAGAAGCAGTACTCCGGATAGCGAGGTGATGAAGTCCTTGGCGGTTAGGCGGGTCACGCCGATTCCGAACTGAAGCAGCACGGCCACGATCCATGAAAGGGCGAAGCCGATGATGGCTAACCCGATCTGCAACTCCAGCTTCATGTCCATCGCTGCGATGCAGACCACAACGACAGCTACGGTTGCAATCCATCTCATGATCTTGGGTAGCGGGACCAAAACGAAGGTGATGGCAATCGCTATGCCGAGCAGTACCGGGATAATCGCCGCGGTGGTTAGCCCGGTCCCGATCAGTCCGCCGTGGCTTAAGGTGAACCCGACCCCAACTCCGCCAAGCGCTCCACCAACGACCGCGAGTAATAGTCGGCGACGCTGGTAGCGCCGACGGACCTCTGGGTCGGAGATCACATACCTCGGGTGATGTTCGACCGAGAAGAGTTCGGCCCACCGCGATCGGTGCGGCTTTGCTGCACCGGCCGCCGTCGGTGAGGCGCCTGCGGGCAAGGTCATGACGTCTCGATCGTTTCGGCGTCGCTTGTGAGGTAGCGGTAACTTCGTCCGATCTGTTTCCCGATCGCCTCAACCAGCACATAGAGCAGGAGAAACGGCACCGAAACCACACTGGGGGGAAGCAGACAGGGAACACCGACGTAGGCCATCATCAACCCGGCGCCGAACTGTCTGGCCCACAGAGCGGAGGCAGGAATCGGGATCAAAAGAGCAGCCATTGCCGCCCAGGTCCGGCCCTGGCCCAGGAGCATGGCAACGCCGACGAAGGCTGAGCCGGTGATCGCCAGCCAGAGAAGGATAGAGATCAGACCGATGAGGTTCGTTTGAGTTCTGGTTCGGAGGGCGACCGCGGCCCACATGAGCCAACGACGAAAGAACGGCACGTCGCACGCTTGGAGCATGAAGCGGAAGTAGCGGTCGATGTGGCGTTCGCTGACACCGTCAGGTCGGCCGGGGTCGCCGGGGGCCGGTTCGCCGATAAAGCGGTCGTGGATCAGCGCCGCGGGGGAGTGGGCTCCGTAGGTGTTGCTCCACCACCGGAACGGAGCTGGCACCGAGGCGAGGTCGGTCTCGGGGAGCGTCGTTGCGTCGACGGTGCGCAGGCGCTCTTCGGCTGCCTTGTCGAGCTTCAGTTCGGATAAACCGGTTGGGCCGTCGTAGCGGATGTCGCAGTCGAGGCTGAACGCCCTAGGGCCAGATTGCTGCAACCGGATTCCCGAGGGGGCACCCTCGTAGGAGATGGAGAACTTGTCCCAGTGCGGATGGCCAAACAGCGAAACCGGAATGCCAGCCTGAATCCCAAGCGGCTGCACCATTTTTCCTGCTCGCTGTCGAGTAGCCCGCCGCTTGGCCTTCCTGGGAGCGGAACGCTTGGCAGCTGACCCGTTGTCTTGGCTGACGGGTTCGGACGAAACGGTGAACGACATGGCGGCTCCCTCTTCTCAACCAGTAGACGGACGAGGGCGCTGTCAGATACAAAATACTTGCGTTGTTCTCCGCTATGGGGCCTTGGATTAGCCCCCGAGCAGTCGCTTCAGCCAGCCTCCGCTGGAGCTGCGCTCCTGTGCCGAACACGAGCAGCGGTCGGCCTTAGGTACATCGCCCAGCACCTGTTCGACGTGGGCGCCGCAGCCAGCCCACGATGGTTTGTTACATGTTGGGCAGGTGATTCGTCGGCACACGGTTGTCAGCCTAGCCAATGGAACCTGACTCTCTGGAGTGGCTTAATACAGCGCTCGATAGGGCACAGGGAAATTCTCCTATGGACCCTTGTGGCGATCGTCCCTAGCCTCTCAGCCACGTGACGACGTATGTCGTTAGAAATTGGATATTGGAGGGACTCCACAAGAATGCGTTACTTACGCGCGGTCATTGCGACCCTAATGGTTATGGCTGGACTAACAACGGGTGCGACTGCGGCCGCGGCAGGCATCGACTACTCAGACAACGTTCAGATCCTCGAGCGGGCCAACGGCAGCCTGGACATCAACGGTGACAACGGGAACAACCATGTCGAGGTCTGCCCGTTTCAGGGTGGCTACGAGATTCTTGTCTACTCGAACGAGGGCGTGCAGTCGACAACGGTGGAGAGTGTGACCACCGACCTGCGGGTTAACCTCAAGGGCGGCCATGACACTTTTGGGCTCAATCGACATGAGTGCGTGGACAGATTGCTCGGCTCTGATGTTGTTGCCTTGGATCACTACACCGTGTTTCCGCGAGACGTCCGGATCAATCTCGGGTCGGGGGATGACGACGCCTACCTGTTCGAAGTTGAGGTTGGTGACGATCTGACGGTGCTAGCTGGGTCGGGAGCTGACACTGCCATTGTTGTCGATGCGGAAGTTGCCGACAGGTTCGACGTGAACATGTCATCCGGCGACTCCTTCATGGTTGCAGCCCAAGTCGAAGCTGCCAAGAGCTCTTTCCGAGGTGGGAACAACGACGACCAGTTCATCTTTGAAAACAGTTTCCTTGGGAAGGCTCCCCGCATCCTGACCCTGGCTGGTGATGACACCGTCCTCGGCTTCGGCAGTGGCGCCGAAGGCAGAATCACCACCAACACCGGCAACGGCGACGACGTGTTTGGCTGGGCCGAAGACCCTGGCCCATGCATAGATAACCCAGAGTGCTGTGAGGAAGAGGAATGCTGCGGCGAAGAGGAGTGCTGTGAAGGTCCGGAGTGCTGCGTCGACGAGCAATGCTGCGTAGGACCTAACTGCATTGAACCACTCATCGAGGAAGGGTATTACTTCAACCTGATCCTCGGTGGCGGCGACGATGAAGCCCACTTTGCCATCGAGCTGATCTCGGAGGATCGAATCCAGGGCGGCGGCGGCAACGGCGACTTCATCGGGCTCGAGAGCGATGGCGGTGCACGGATTAACGGGTTCGAGTTCTTCGGTGAGCCCGACTACGAACTGTTCGACTAGAGCGCCCGACGCTTCAGGTTGAGTTAACAGCTAACCCGTGAAAATCGAGAGGGCCGGAGTCCCCTAGGGCTCCGGCCCTCTCTGCGTCACCGGTGAAGCCAGTCGGCGAGGTCAGTGGGTGGAGTCAGCTGCTCCGGTCATCGTGCGTTCGCCGGCTCCTGGCCTTCGACACCCAACGACTTCGGCTGCCAGCCCGGAGGGTTCCACAGTCGACGTAAACGAGTTGACCAATCGCTGTCATGGCGGAGTTCGGCCCAGAGTCGACGTATCTCGGAGAACTGCACATCGACCGGGTGTGATGACTCGATCTGGGTGGTGAGTCCGTAGGTCGGCCGATGCAGCTCTCGTTGGAAGGTGCCAAAGAGGCGATCCCAGAGGATGAGGATGCCGCCATAGTTGGTGTCGAGGTATTCCGAGTCGGCTCCGTGGTGGACCCGATGGTGCGATGCGGTGTTGAACACGTACTCGAACCAGCGAGGTGTGCGCTTGATGACCTCGGTGTGAATCCACGTTTGGTAGGCGACGACCAGTCCGTAGGACCCGAGCACGAGCAACGGATGAAACCCGATGAGAACTGCCGGGGTCAGGAACCCCATGGTGAGCAGCGCGTCGAAACCTGATAGTCGGAGGCTGGTGGTCTGGTCGAACTCGGGTGAGCTGTGATGAACCGAGTGGTAGAGATCCCACGGCAGGCGATGGGTGTGCTCGAAACGATGCTCTGCGTAATAGATGAGGTCAACAACGAGCAGGCAAGCAGCGACGGTGAGCCAGTTCGCCGGGATGGCAAATGGTAGGACGCTGCGTATGGCCTCGAAGATCGTGTACCACAGGACCAGCCCGATGAAGCCGGCGGGGATGATGACGATCAACGACGAGATATTGGCCGCCATCTCTTTCAACCGCTTTTTGTTCAACCGCCCTGAGCGCCACAGCCAAACCAGTTCGATCGCCAGCAAGGGGATGATCACGTTCTCCATCCCGCCGGCGACCCTTTCCATTGCTGCCACGAGACGATCGATATCTTGAGTCATGCATTCAATATAGGAGTGACTCGCAATTTAGTCAACGCTCGCGAGTTGCTATGCTGTAGCCATGGTGTCTCTCAGGCAACGAAACCGGCTCAACGCGATGCGGGCCACGCAGCGGGCTGCCCTCACCATGTTCATCGAACGCGGTTTCGACGAGGTCACCGTTGGTGAGATCGCCGATGAGGTCGACATGGCAGCCTCGACGATCTACCGGCACTTCTCCACTAAGGAAGCCATCGTCATTTGGGACGAGCATGACACCGCGATCGACAAAGCGCTCGAAGCAGCGCTGAAGGCCCAACCTCCCCTGCAAGCGATACGTTCGGTCTTCGTCGACGAGCTCGGGACCCGCTACGACGCCGACCTCGAATTTCAGCTCAGGCGGATCCAGTACATCTACGCCACAGAGCAGCTGCATGCCGCGGCGGTGGAAGCCGATCTCCGGGACCGAGACGAACTGACCGAGGCACTAGAGCACTTCATGTCGAAGGCCAACCGGCAGGCTGCAGCCGTCATCGCTGGAGCGGCGCTGCTCGCACTCGATGTGGCGATCGACCGGTGGCAGGCCGGAAACGCCAAGCGGCCTCTTGCCGCACACATCACAGAGACATTCGACCACCTGACCCGCCTCGACACACTCGCCTGAGTCAAGCGTTTCTGCAGGAGTTAGTCGTTAGCGAAAGTCTGCGTCGACGAGTGCGTCGAGCTCAGCTAGTAGGTCGTCGGGCAGTGGCCCCATCTCGGCCGCCTCAATCGCAAGGCGCACGTGTTCAAGTTCCGCGGTGCCAACCTCGATTCCCGACACGCCGGGATGGCGTAAGGCGTAACGAAAGGCGACCTGTGAACGTTCGCCATGCTCGGGTTTCAGTAGCGCTAAGACCTTGCGCATTCTCGCTTCGTCGGCGGCAACGTCGTTGTCGATCACAACGCCACCTTCCTTCCCGGTTCGAACATCGGTGGCAATAACGCCAGCCGCCAGCACTCGGATCACCATGACCGCAACGCCGTGATGCTGAGCTGTGTCGATCAGCTGCTCAAAGTTGTAAGGCGTGAAGTCGGGCGGTGCGGCACGCCCGGCGCTGGGGTTCAGCAAGTTGTAGTAGATCTGCGCCGAGGCGAAACGTTCGCTTGAGATCACCTCGTGAAGCGATGCGGTGTCGCCGGTCGCGGTGATGCCGGTGTGGCCGATCAAACCTTGCTCAACTAGGCGATCGAGCGCGTCAGCAACGCCGCCTTTACCGAGGAACTGTTCGACGGTTAGCGACCGCTCCAGCTGCGCTGCTGCCGGCGCAACGCGATTATGGGACTGGAACAGTTCGATCCGCTCCATCTGCAACCGTTCGAGGCTTTCGGTAATGCAGCGTTCAGCCTGTCCGACAAAGTCGCCCGCCTCGCTGTCGAAGGCCATCTTGCTGGAGATGTACGGTCGGCTGTCGGCCGGGATCTCCTTCATCAACCAGGCCAACGCCTGCTCTGAACGCCCCTGGCCATAGCTGGCAGCGGTATCGATCCAGTTGACTCCCGCATCGAGTGCCATGCGTATCGCTTGGCGCTTGGTGTCATCGTCAGCGTTGATCAGGAGCCCGCCAACGGCTCCGGCGCCAAAGATGAGCTCCGATATCTCGAGTCCGGTGTTGCCGAATTTCCGATACTTCATGTGCTGCTCCTGGGCGGCGCGCCAAGCGTGGTTGGTGCAGAAGCGAGACTAGCAGAACGTGTACTAGGCAGTCTGGGGCCTTAGAAGCTCCAAAACGTAGAAACCCGCTCCACCTCTAGGGTTGAGCGGGTTTCGGGCAACTCTTGCGAGTTGCTGGAGCGGAGAGGGTGGGATTTGAACCCACGGTCCCCTTGCGAGGACACCTCCTTAGCAGGGAGGCACAATCGACCGAACTCTGTCACCTCTCCAAGGTTCCGACAGTGTAGCGGGCTGTCTCGGTGAGGTGGCTGTTAAATGTGCACCGTTTCGCGACCTAGACGCCACTGAGAACGTCTCTCATCTCAGCTAGTGCGTATTAGTCTAGGTTTGTTCGGCGGGGCAGACGGGCCAGAAGGTGAAGTGGTTAATGGTGAACGTGCGCGAGGGGAGACTCACGCTCGGTAGACAGCGTTGAGTCCCCAGGATCGCTCCGAACCGGTCGAGCCCCACACATCGACCGATACAACTGACAGAGGCGAGGAAGAACTCGATCCAGGCTCCGGTTCGACCCAGACCCGTTCGATCAGGTTGCCGCCACCGGTCGAGCCGTCACATCGGATCTTTCAGCGACGCCCGCTCGCCCGTCGGGCTACGTTGGCCAAGCTCAGCTTGCTGGGATTTCTGGTGGCGATCGTGGTGCGGCTAATCGCCCTGATCGGCGATATTTCTACCTTGCAGAACGAGGCGGAGGCAACGCTCACCGATGCCATCCCGCTCGACAGTCAACCCGGTCTGTCCCTGCTAGCCCGCTGGGGGCTTGGCGTTCTTGGCGTTGTTGCTGCTGCTTCGTTTATGGCTTGGCTGCACCGTGTGCGCGACAACTGGGCAACCCAGGGGCGGCCACGCTTCTCTGCCAGATGGTCGGTGTTGATGTGGTTTGTGCCGGGGTTCAATCTTTGGCGACCTCCACAGTTCATGGTCGATCTCTATGCCGAACGTCCCGGCATGCGCAGGATCGCCGACGCTGATGCTTGGCTGATCGCGGTGTGGTGGGTTGGAGCCCTGACCGGAACGTTTGGTCACTTAGCGCAGCGAATCTGGGCTGCGACCGACAATGCCGATCAGCTCAACTGGCACTACCTGGCCGTCGGCACGTACACATTATTAGGTGTGTCGACGATGGCCGCGTTCGCCATGGTCCGAACTCTCACAGCCCGTCACGACGTCCGCAGCCGAGAGCTGGCCAACGAAATGAGATTGACCCTGCCTGCTACCCAGCGCAGACTGGATTGATGAGCTCTTACGACATCACTTCCGAGGAACAACTCCGCGAGCTGTATCGCCAACCTTCGGTACGAGTGTTGGAGAAGAAGGGCGATCGCATCGACGGGGCCACCGCCAAGTTCGTAGCTGACTCCACGTTCCTTTGTTTCGCCACCTCGAATGCCGACGGTAGCTGCGACGTGTCTCCCCGAGGAGGACCGCCTGGCCAGCTTAAAGTGCTCAACGATGGCCGCACCGTTGCCCTGCCCGATCTGTCTGGCAACAACCTGATCGACTCGCTGGTCAACGTGGTTTCGAACGGTCACGCCGGGCTACTGGTGCTTGTGCCGGGGAGCGACGAGACGCTGCGCATCGATGGTCCGGCCCGGCTCACCACCGATCCTGAAGTCCTCGGACTGTGGTCGGACGAGCTCCGCACCCCAAAGGTCGCTGTGGTCATCGAGATCGGCTCGGTCTTTATGCACTGTGCCAAAGCGTTCCGACGCGGCGGCGTGTGGGATCCGAGCTCGTGGCCAGAGGTGTCCGACACGATCGCTTGCGAGATGTTCAACGACATCAGCGGTGCCGAGATGCCACCGGCGGAGATGCGGCAATATCTTGAAGCCAACTACACCGAGACGCTGGAAGAAGAGCTGGTCCGCTAGCACCTTTCCTACTCGGGTTGGCAGCCCGCTGAGCTGAGTGGCAGCCACACTCTGTAATGGTGCTGGCGTCGCTGGGTAACGCGTTCGCCTTAATCGGCGTCAATAGGGGTCGATAGCTAACAAGTGAGATTGGCAGAACCACCTGCGTCACGGCGCTCGAACTCCCAAGAAGTGCCCTTTCAGGGCCTAGATCACGGGTTTCTATCGACAGATCGCGGGAACCGCTGGGCTATCGATGTCGGAGATACGCGTCATAAGACGGTGTCGTTCGGTGCAGGTCGACTAGTATTGCGGTTCCATGACGGAAGCAGCCATGCGCCTACGGCGTGAGGAGCGCGGAGCGAGATCCGACGATGTCGACGAGTTCGGTGAACCCGACGGGTTCGAGGGCTTCGACGGGTTCGAAGATTCCGACGAGGACTTCCTCGATGCTTCAGATTCGCACGGTGCCGGCCTGTTCGATTCCGCCCGGCTACCAGGTGGATCGGCATACAAACTCGGCCTGGCCTTCCTGGCTGGAGTTGGCATCTGGTTTGTCATATCGCTCATCAGCCCAGCAACCCTGGTGGACACCAGCGGGTTAGTCGACAACGACGACCTGACCGATGAGTCGGCGACCGCGGCGAAGCTGGCCGACACCAACATCGAAGTTGGGTCACAGGAGGCGCCGGTCGCCCTCAACCTCTCCGGAACGTTGGTAGCAGACGTTGCCGGTCAGCTAGACCAGGTCGCGGCCTCCGATACGAGCAGCATTGAAACAACCACCTCGCTAGTCGACACCAGCTCAACCGAAACGGTTGCCGATGGCGCCGCAGCCGCTGACCCGGCCGCAGCCGATCCGGCGACACCCGCCCTTGCCGGGGATGCGGCAGCAGATCCTGCCCCGAACCCTGCGGCCTCGACTACGGCTGCGCCTGCCGCCTCGGTCGCCACCACTGCACCTGCTGCCACCGCCCCGGCCACGACGGCCGCTCCCACGACGGCTGCGCCAACCACGCCATCGCCGACCACCGCCGCGGTCGTCGGGTCGCTCGACTATCGCTCGAACCTCGACATGATCCGCGCGGTCTCTGTTCGCAATAAGAACCACGACGGCAGCGCCTACCGAAACACGCCGTCGGCGTCGCTGAATCTGCAGGCTCTCTACGGACCTCGCAGCGAGTACCTCGGTAACCCCGGCGGCAATCCGGAGCAGGCTTTCCCGGTCGGCAATGGCGGCCAGTTCCGCACCGGTTGCGAGTTCTCGCATTTTGCCTATGACGATCCTTTGATCTACCCGGGCAAGCCCGGCGCGTCGCACCTCCACATGTACTTCGGCAACACCGACGTCAACGCNNGTCGTCTACTACAAGGGCGAAGGCCTGGCCCGAGGCAACTCCGAGCCGTACCCGGCTGGTGCCGCTTTGATCGCCACCAAGAATCTCAACACCCTGCCCGAAAGCCAGGGCGGCGTGCCCGGCAAGTACACCTACGTCTGCAGCGACAAGTACTCCAGCAACGGCGGCACCAGTGGCCAGACCATGCCGAACTGCAGCGGCTCGGGCACTTCGGTGCTTGAGATGAACGTGAAGTTCCCGCAGTGCTGGAACGGCAAAGATGCTGCCAACTGGGAGAACTACCGCTCGCCGACCATCGGTTGGTACAGCAGCCTCTGTAACGGCGAGTTCAGCCACACGCTCCCCAATATGGAGTACTTCGTGAACTACCGGGTCGAGTCCGGTGAGAACACCAGCCAGTGGTTCCTGTCGTCCGACATCGACCCCACGTCTTTCGGTGCGTCGAAGGCAACCGGTGGCTCCACCTCACACGGCGACTGGTGGGGCGGCTGGAACAAAGAAGTCAATCAGATGTGGATCAACAACTGTGTGAACTACAAGTCGGGGACGGCTAGCGGTTGTGGCTTCGGGTATCTGACCGACGGTGGCCCTAACGGCTCAGCCCCTGCTGGCGGTCCGGCGTTGAAGATGCGCCCTCAGTACTCCGGCCCGAGCAAGGTTTCGGCGGCAGAGTTGATGAACCAGCTGTGTCCCAACCCGAAGCGCAACTACAGCAAACCCGAGGATGCCGCTTACTGCGCACCCGGTACCGGGCTCTAGCCCGCCTTTGTACGCCCCTACCAGACATTGGCCGGTAACCCTGCTACTTATTAGAACGTGTCGGTAAATCGGAGGGACGGTCCCCGGCCATGTTCGAGGACTTAACCGATCGGCGAGGGCCGTTCCGTGCCCTGGTGGCGTTTGGCGCGTTAGCGCTGGCCCTACTTGTGGCGCTCGTCGCCAGCCCACAAACGTTCGGGCTTGGCTCGGGCGACGACCAAGCCGCCAACATCGATGGGGGCCTCGACCAGTCAGCCACCCGCTCGTCGCAACCCGGTAACGGCGAGTTGACAAGTTCACTCGGCTACGACTCGAATCTGGCGATGCTTCGGGGGGCGTCGGTTCGCAATAGTCATCACGATGGCAGCCCCTATCGGTTCACTCCGTCTGATCAGCTGGTGCTTGAAGAACACTACGGTCCCCGGTCGGATTATCTGACCGAACCGGGCGGCAACCCCGAGCAGTCGTTTCCCATCGCCGCCGGTGGGCAGTTCCGAGCCGGATGTGAGTTCTCCCACTTCAGCTACGACGATCCGCTGCTGTTCCCCGGACGACCCGGCGCCTCTCACCTCCACATGCATTTCGGGAACACCGACATCAACGCCTTCACGACGTTCGAATCGCTACTCGATTCCGGATCGAGCACCTGTAACGGCCAGGAGCTGAACCGCACCGGTTATTGGGTTCCGGCGATGTTCGATGCTGAGGGCAACGTTCGGGTGCCGGAACGGGTCGTCGTCTACTACAAGGGTGAGGGTCGGGCCCGAGGTGAGGCTCAGGTGTATCCCGATGGCGCCGCGCTGATCGCCACCGAAAACCTAAATACGCTACCGACCACCGACGGCGGCGCCGACGACAAGTTGACGTTTGTCTGCACCGACAACTTCTCGACCATCACCGACGTCGGCGGCCAAACGATCCCGGTCTGTGATGGGGCTCGGACCGAGTCGGGGCTTGAGCCAAACGACGACCAGTGGGCGGTGCTTGAGATGAACGTGAAGTTCAACCAGTGCTGGAACGGCGAGGACCCTGCGGACTGGACCAACTTCCAACCGTCGCCGGGCGGCTGGTACTCGAGCAACTGCGTAGCACCGTTCGACAAGATCCTGCCCAACCTCGAGTACTTCGTCAACTACAAAGTCGATGCTGATGAGACGACCGAAGGCTGGTTCCTATCGTCGGATGTCGACCCGACAACCTTTGGGGTATCGAAAGCCCCGTCAGGGTCGACAAGCCACGGCGACTGGTGGGGTGCGTGGAACAGCGAGGTGGCCGACCTGTGGATCGATAACTGCGTGAATTTTGTATCCGAGACGGGCGCGCCGAGCGGTTGCGGCTTCGGCTACCTCACCGACGGCGGCCCAAATGGCGCGGCGCCGGTTGAAGGTCCGGCACTGAAGATTCGCCCTCAGTTCGAAGGTCCATTCAAAGTCTCGGCCGAGAAACTGTTCGCCGAGCTGTGCCCCGACCCGGGCCGTGAATACACCAAGCCGGAAGACGCCGCGTTCTGCCGCCCTGGTGTCGGACTCTAAGATTCGGCCTCGGGTAGGGGAATCCACCAAAAGTCCACTGTGACCGGGGTGATTTGGGGCTAGCCTCGTCTACGGAGAGATGGCANNCCCCTCTCTCCGCCAAAACCCCTGGTCAGAGAGTTGTAGCGTCGAAGTCTTCGCTGCTTTCAGTGAGCGAAGACTGCGGACCGTGGCGGTTCCAGTGGCATCATCGTGGCATGACTCATTGAGCACGCATCTGATCGAGGCCGTGGGCATTGAGTCGCCTTCGCGGCTCACGGCGGGTTGGGGTTCCGAGGGGGCAATGGCGGACAGCCATCTCAGTCCCCATCATTATGATTTGGGTGCGACCAAGCAGTGGGGAGGTGAAAACCTCGGTTCAGCTGTTCTTCGGCCCGGCCCGACAAGGTTCGACCGAACCGGCTCACCGCTGTGTTGGTATTCGTACGTCCAACACGATGATGTCGTCGTCCTTTTCGATGAGGAGAAGGGCCATCGGGACAAGTGCGGATCGGATGGAGAAGACGCGGGTTCCGCCGCCGCTCTCGGTCAGCAGCGACCAAGCCGCTTGGGCTTCGATCGCTGCCTGGTGCACGAGGCGATAGAGCTGGCCAATCTCAGACCCGGTTGCGAGCCTGTCTCCGTATTGGGTCCACCATCGGTCGATGTCGCCGAGAACGGAGGCAGCAATCAGGAGCACGGCCTGCAGCCTAGGCGTGGCGGCCCTCGCCTAACGCACTTCTGGTACTCTGGATCCATGGAGTTCCATTGGGTCCCGGCGAGCAAGTGGCGGCAGATGTCCGAAGAGGAGCAGCAGGCCATAATCCGGGCCGGGATAACCGAGGTAGAAGACTTGCCCGAGGACTTCCGTCGTGAGGTCGAGGACATGGTCGCTCAGCACAGTTCGCTTCGTCGCAGCGCGTAGTCGGTGTGCCACTGCGGTGTCACTGGCGTTGGCCCGCCACGGTAGTCAACGGTCAACTGAGGGCAATGGCCGACGATCGAGTCACTTAGTCACGAGCAGGAAGTGGCCTGTTCGAGCGGATGTCGGTTCGCTGGGTTCTGCCTCTTGAAAACCGTTGAACCCTCACGGGTTCCGGGGGTTCGAATCCCCCTCTCTCCGCCATTGTGATGTCTCAAGACATCGGAACCCTCTGAACCCCCGGTTCAGGGGGTTTAGTTGTTTTGAATCGTGGTTGGTAGCCGCGGTTGGGGTTGAGGGTGAGGTGTCGTAGGAGTTCTCCGGTGTTGGTGTTGATGACGCGGGTGTCGAGGTCATCGATGAGGAGGATGACGGTGGTGTATTTGTGTGCTCGACCGATCCCGATGTGGCTCATGCGCCCAGCTCGTCGGAGTCATACGGCACCGGTTTGGTCTATGCGGTCGTATCGGATGCGGTAGTGGTTCCCAACGCCGTGGTTGTTTGGTTGGTCTTTGGGTAGTCGTTTGTAGGCGATGGCTGGTGGGACTTTGCCAACCGCGGTGTGAGCGCGCCGGTTGTTGTAGACGTCGACGAACTGGTCGACGAGGTGTTGAAGGTCAGAGATTGTGTCTGCTGGTTGCCTGGCGGTGAGCCATCTCTTCGTTTGTTGGAAGCGTTCAACCTTGCCTGTCGTGGTGGGGTGGTTTGGACGGGTCTGTGTTTTTCGTGCCAGTACCACTGCGTCCTCGCCCGATCAAAGCAGCATCGGTTACAGCCACATTACGTGAACCTTGACAAGCCTGTGAGCCGGACTACGATCTAGTGAACCGGTTTACTGAATCGGTTCACTATTATTCGACACACGAAACATTCGGCGCAGTGGCAGCCAGGGGGCCATACATGCGGGTACGTCTTCACGACGTCGCTGAACGGGCAGGGGTAAGCAAGGCCACGGCATCGATGGTGCTCAATGGCAAGGCTCTGACGATCCCCGAACCGACCCGCATACGGGTCCGCACAGCAGCCAACGAACTCGGATACCGGCCGAATCTCGTAGCACAGAACCTGCGAAGTCAGAGTTCTCGCACCATCGCGGTGCTCAGCGACCAGGTTGTTACTACTCCGTATGCCGGGGCCATGATCGAAGCGGCCCAAGAGGTTGCTGATGAGCAGCAGTTTGGATTGCTGCTGATCAACGTTGGCACCTCTGAAGCCACGACGGAACGCGCGGTTCACACCGTGCTCGATCGACAGGTCGATGGCGTGGTCTATGCCTCGATGTACCACCGGACTGTCGACTTGCCATCGGAGCTCTCGGGGCTACCGACCGTGGTTCTCAATGCCCGCCCCAACGTCGAGGCCGGACCCTGGGTCGTGCCGGATGAGCACGGTGGCGCCACGGCGGCCATGCAGCACCTCCTCGATGCCGGACACACCCGGATCGGCTGGATCGAAGATCTCGACAACACGATTGCCGCCCAGGAACGCTCCTCGGTGTGGCGAACGACGCTCGTCGAGCACGGAGTTGAGGCCGGCCACGACCTAACCGCTAGTGGCGAATCGACAACGGCAGGCGGAATCAGCGCAGCCGAACAACTACTCAGCGGCGCCAACCGCCCAACGGCGCTGTTTTGCTACAACGATCGTATGGCCGCCGGCGCAGCAATCGCCGCCAGGCGCCTTGGGCTATCGGTTCCTCGGGACCTATCAATTGTCGGATTCGACAATCAGGTTCTCGTGGCGGAGGCAGTTGACCCTGGCCTCACGACGGTGCAACTTCCGCACTACGAGATGGGTCGCTGGGCTATGGAGCAGGTCTTCGGACTGCTCGACGAGGGAACGGGGTCGTTGGGTAAACGTATGCCCTGCCCCCTCGTCGAGCGTCAGTCGGTTGCACCACCAAACATCAGAGAAACCATGACATAGGAGAGGTACACCAACATGACCATTATCGGACGGTGGCGAGCACTTGCCGCCTTATTATTTGCGTTTACGCTGCTGGCTGTGGCCTGCGGCTCCGACGCTGACACTTCAGAGGCTGAAGCCGATGCAGAGGAGACAGCCACCGATGCCGACGCTTCAGAGCCCGAAGAAGAAGCGGGTGGACAAGAAGCCGAAGAGATCGTCGAAAACGAGTCGGTAGACGCCCAGACCGTCACCATGTGGTACCACGGTGCTGGTAACGAAACCGAGCGAGATCTGCTCACCAACATCATCAACGACTTCAATGCCAGCCAGGCCGAGTGCAACGTCGTTCGTGAAGACTTCCCTCAGGAGGCCTACAACGAGTCGATCATCGCCGCCGCGCTAGACGGCAGCCTGCCCGACATCCTCGACGTTGACGGTCCCGTCATGCCCAACTGGGCCTGGGCCGGATACATGCAGCCGCTCGACGTTGATCCTGCGCTGTATGCCGACTTCCTGCCCGGAGCCATCGGCGAGTGGAACGGTGAGGTTTACTCCATCGGTCTGTGGGACGCTGCGGTCGGCATCTACGCTCGCAAGTCGGTTCTCGAAGCCAACGACATCCGTATCCCGTCGCTGGAAGATCCATGGGACACCGATGAATTCGACGCAGCCCTCGTCACCCTCGACGCCAGCGGCGACTTCGACTTCGCATTCGATCCGGGCATGGCCTGGACCGGTGAGTGGTACCCCTACGCCTTCCTGCCGCTCATGGTGAGCGCCGGTGGCGGCATGTTCGCCGACGACTTCGCATCGGCTGAGGATGTGCTCAATGGTCCCGAGGCTGTGGCCTTCGGTGAGTACTGGCAGAGCCTGTTCGAGCGTGGCCTCGCCCCTGGCACCGACCAGGACGGTGCTGACCGCGAAACCGGGTTCGTCGATGGCAAGTACGCCATGCAGTGGAATGGAAACTGGGCCGCGCTGGCCGCCCTCGAGGCGCACGGCGACGACATGCTGTTCCTGCCTGCACCCGACTTCGGTAACGGCCCCCGCATCGGTGCTGCCTCCTGGCAGTTCGGTGTTTCGGCCACCTCCGACGCCCCTGAGTGCGCAAACCAGTTCATCTCCTACGCTCTCGATGATCAGTACCTGGCAGCATTCTCAGACGGCATCGGCCTCATCCCGTCGACGCCATCGGCTGCAGCCGGAACCGAGAACTACGCACCGGGCGGCCCGCTCGAGGTGTTCTTCGGGCTCAGCAACGAGCAGGCCGTGCTTCGTCCGCCGACCCCGGCGTACCTGAACGGTGCACTTGCATTCGAAAAGGCACTGGCCGACATCGCCAACGGCGCTGACGTCCAGGGTGCTCTTGACGCCGCAGTCGACGAGATCGAAGCCGATCTTGAAGCCAACGGCGGCTACAACTAAGCCTCTCCCAGGTCAGTCCGGGCGGCGGCGCTTGCATTGCCAGGTGCCGCCGTCCGGACCGGGACGTTCGGAAACTCACTCTCGGGAAGGCGCGGAGCGAATAGTGGCCACTGCTGTCAAAAACAAACGCAGAACAACACCAACCGACGGCAGCCGCACCGGCATGTTGATGGTCACCCCAGCGATGCTGCTGATGACCCTCTTCCTCGTCGTGCCATTCTTAGCGGCGTTCTACTTCAGCTTTACCAACCAGCGGTTGGTGTCGCCGAACCCCACCGAGTTCGTTGGGGGCGATCAGTTCGCCAGGTTGCTCGACTTTGAATGGGTGACCCTGTCGCCGGAAGTCGACCCGGCCACCGGTCAGGCATTGGTCGACGAAGACGGCAATCTCGAATACCCGCTACGAGACACGATCCGCAATAACCCCGACAATCCGCAGTTCGACGGCCTCCAGGAGTTTTGGAGCATCGGACGAGGTGACAACGAGCGCACGTTCTTCTTGGTGGGCGACAGGCTGTTCGTTCGCTCGCTGCTCAACACGATCTATTTCGCCCTGATCGTGGTTCCGCTGCAATCGCTGTTCGGGCTCTTCCTTGCGATCCTGATCAATCAGAAGGTTCGCGGCATCAACATCTTCCGCTCGATCTACTTCATGCCGGTAGTGACCTCGATGGTGGTCATCTCCATCCTCTGGCGTTTCATCTACGACGGCAACAACGGGTTGCTGAACTCGACTCTCAGTTGGTTAACCCTCGGCGGGTTCGATGGACGCAACTGGCTTGGCGACACCTCGACCGCAATGCCAGCGGTGATCGGCATGTCGATATGGCAGGCGGTTGGGTTCCACATGATCGTCTGGCTGGCCGGACTGCAAACGATCCCATCGGTTCTCTATGAGGCGGCCGCCATCGACGGCGCTGGCACCTGGGCCCAGTTCCGTAACGTCACCTGGCCCGGCCTCCGCTTCACCCGGATCTTCATCCTGATCACGATCACCATCGCCGCCATGGGCCTGTTCACCCAGGTCGACGTGATGACTAACGGCGGTCCGCTCGACTCGACATCGACTGTTGTCTTCTATGCCATCCGTCAAGGCTGGGGCCAGCAGAACATTGCGTACGGCTCCGCTATCTCCCTGGTGTTCTTCATGCTTGTCCTGACCATTGCCCTCGTACAGCGGTGGCTCACTAGAAACGATCCAACTGAGCGATGACAACTTCACGAGTGGCCACGTCGGCCCGAACCAAGAACCTCGCCCTTATATCCCGGTACATGCTGTTGATGGTCTTTGCCATCTTCTTCCTGTTCCCGATCGTGTTCATGGTCGTGTCGAGCCTTAAGCCGGACGATCAGCTGCTACGAGATACCTCGTCGCTGCGGGCGTTCATCCCCTACGGAGATATCTCGCTCGACAACTACTTCGGAGTTTTCGAACGGGTTCCCGCCGCCCGCTTCATCGCCAACTCGCTCGCCATCTCGGCCATAACGGTGTCGCTCGGCTTGGTCGTCAACTCGATGGCGGGCTTTGCCCTCAGCCGGACTCGGTTCCGGGGCCAGCAGATTCTCATGGCCCTGATCATCGCGACCTTGATCCTGCCGATGGAAGCGATCGCCATTCCCATGCTGATGGTGGTGTCGCGACTACCGACTATTTCGATGGATGGCGGGCTGGCCATCACCCAGGGCTGGCTTAACACCTACCACGTACAGATCCTGCCATTCGTGGCCAACGCATTCTCGGTGTTCCTGTTCACGCAGTACTTCAAGTCGATCCCAAAAGAGCTCGACGAAGCGGCTTTGATAGACGGCGCGTCATGGTTTCAGATCTACCGTAAGATTGCCCTTCCGCTCAGTGGCCCTGCATTCGCCACTGTGGCAATCCTGACCTTTCTGCCAACCTGGAACTCGTATCTATGGCCACTCTTGGTTGTACAACAAGAGGACATGCGTCCGGTGATGCTCGGGGTCACGTACTTCTTCCAACTCGATGTTGCCTGGGGTGAAATCATGGCCTATCTGACGATGATCACCATCCCCGTTCTTGCCGTCTTCTTGGCGTTCCAGCGGGCGTTCATCGAGTCCATCGCCTCATCCGGTGTGAAGGGCTGACGTGGCAATTTCTCGACCCGATCTGGCTCCGGCGCGCCCGGCGATCCATCTAGCTCCAGAGAAGGGGTGGATGAATGACCCTAACGGCTTGTCTCTGGTCGATGGCGTGTACCACGCGTACTACCAACACAACCCCGACGATGATGTCTGGGGGCCGATGCACTGGCGTCATGCCACCAGCCCTGACCTGCTCCGCTGGACCGACCATGGCATCGCCCTTGCCCCGACACCCCTCGGAGCGATCTTCAGCGGATCCGTCGTCGTCGACAAGACAAACTCCGCTGGATTTGGCGATGGGGCTCGTGTGGCCGTTTTCACCCTTGCTGACGGTGCTCAGCAACGGCAGGGGCTGGCCTGGAGCGCCGATGGTCACAGCTGGACGATGTTCAGCGGCAACCCCGTTCTCTCCGACCCGGATGAGAAGGACTTCCGCGATCCCAAGGTGATGCGGCTCGGCGACGTCTGGGTCATGGCGTTAGCGGTGAAATCGGAAATTCGTTTCTACAACTCCCGTGATCTGAAGCAATGGGAACATGCAGGCAGCTACACACCCAGCCTGCCCCTCCTCGGCACGGTCGAATGCCCCGACCTGATGCCACTACAAACTGCTGCCGGCGAACCAGCATGGGTCCTTACCTACTGCGATGACCGAGGCGGCCCCTCGGCGCAGAGTATTACGCTGGCGGTTGCCGGCCTGTTCGACGGCGTGACTTTCACCGAGTGGTCAGAGCCGGCACCGTTGGATCACGGCCCAGACTTCTATGCAGCGCAGGGATTTCACGGCGTACCGGATGGCAACGCACCGGTCGTTCTCGGCTGGATGAGTAACTGGCGTTATGGGAATGTGCATCCGTCGTCTGGTCGGCGAGGTGTTCTCTCACTGCCAAGGACGCTCCACGTTGCGTCGCCCGCCGAGCCGTTGGTCCGGTCACGTCTCGCGGTACCGGTTGAGACGGCGTTCCCGAATTCCGTCACCGGTTCATGGTCGGCCGTGCCTGACACCGCGGTTGCGGTGATCGGTCATACGTTCGAGGCGCAGCTTCGATCTGAGGCCGGTGGAGAGGTTGACGTTGTCGTGGCAGACGGCTCAGCGCGGCTCGAACGCCCGGACAGTGGTGTCGATGGGTTGGCCTGCTCGGTCCAAATCCCAACCGGTGGAACCGAAACGATCGTCGTATTCGACCAGGGAACACTTGAAATCGTGGCCGCTAACGGGCAAACAATTTCCGCCCTGACGTTTGCCGGACCGAACTGGATCGTCAATACCAGCGGGAAAGCCTCGATCCGGACCAGCGTGTAGTCGGCGAACGGGCGCGAGTGGGTCGAGTCGGCCACGAAACTCCGAAGTCCTCTCACCAGACTCCACACGTCTAGTGCTCCATTCCCGCTCGCCATTGGTGGTAGGCGGCCCACACGATGAGCATTGGGGGCACTACTACGATCGACGCAATCAGTGCGAAAAGGATCGTGATACCGGTGACGATGCCGAACTGTTGAAACGGCAGCTGCGGGCTGAGCAGCAGCACGGCGAACGCCAGCGCCGTGGTGAGCGCAGATCCAATCAGTGCAGAGCCCGTTGTCGACAGGGTTGTGGTGGTGGCGTCGATCAGCGACTTGCCGTGTTCCAACTCTTCGGTGAAGCGGTGGATGATGTGGATCGTGTAGTCGACACCGATACCAATCGACAGAGCGGTGATGAGCGCAGTCACCACGTTGTAGGGGATTCCCAGGAGCGTCATCGAGCCGAGCACCCACAGCAGAACCAGCAGGATTGGCGACACGGCGATGAAACCGAGCATGGGTTTGAATTCGGTGACCCAGAAGAAGATCATCAACACCGTGAGGGCGGCCAGCAGAGTGATCGCGATCGAGGTCGTCTGCCCATCGGTCATGGCGCTGGTGATTTCGAGCGCTGTGATGTCACCCGACGTGGCCGTGATCTGATCTCGGTCGCCGAACCATAGGCCTTCGATGTCGTCGACCATTTGTACGGTCAGGTCCTGGTCGCCGGTGAAGGCATTGAACTGCACCAGGGTCAGGTCGTCGCCGTCTGGATTGTTGACCGCGACCTGAGCGAAGCCCACGGGGTCGACCTCTTCGAGGCGGTCGAGCAGAGCCTGAACCCCGGCACTGTCAAGGGTCAGGCCTTGGTCGATGCCTTGCGCCAGCTGAACGAGTTCGGGGTCGTAGTTGTCTCCGGGCTGGCCGCTGTCGTCGCGCCAGTCACCGAAGAGCGCTCCGAGAGACAAGGTGATGTCTCCGGCCACGCCGGTCGGGCGCGAGAGTTCATCGCCGAAGGACTCGCTAAGAGTCAAAAGGTTGCGCAGGGTACGGTCGTCGGTGAGTTCCGCCTCGATCAACGTTGTCGTGAGAACGGTTTCGCCCCCGAGCGCCTCGTTTATGGCTTCGATGTCCTCGATCGAATCGCTGCCAGCCGGCAGGAAATCGTTCGAGTTGAACTCGGTACTGATCTGAGTGGCCGCCGTGCCCAGCCCGATCGTGATGATCCCGGCGACTGCAAGGACAGCCATCGGTTTTGCGGCGACCAACCGGCCGATTGCTTCCACGAACTTGCCGGCTCCAGGGATCGCGTCGGTCATCTGTCTAGCGTCGCCGAGTTTGCCTGCGGCCTCGCTCCGTCGATCGAAGATTGAGCGCGCCGCGGGGATCAAGATCAACATGGTGAACAGACCAAAGAACACGCCAAAAGCGGCAACAACACCGAAGTCGCCGTTGGCTGGAATCGATGACGTCAGGTTCGTCAGGAAGCTGATGATCGTCGTGCCAGCAGCAAGTCCTAACGGCAGTGCCACCCCCTGAAGCGCCCCCCTGGTTGCATCGGCGACGGCGAGTCCGTTGCCTCGGAGCTCCCGGTACTTGGCGACCGTCTGGATCGAGTAGTCGACGACAAGTCCGACCATCATGATGGGGACCATCGACGTCAGTGAGTTGGGTGGACCAATCAGGCCTAAGCCGTCCGGCCCGGCAAACCCTTCAAATCCGAGGGTGCCCACAATGGTGATTGCGAGCCCGGCCAGAGACAGTAGAACATCGGACCCGCTGCGGAAGAAGAGAAACAGCAGGATCGCGATCACCGCCAGCGCACCCATCATCAGGGTTCCCATCGAAGGCGACGCCTCGGCAGAATCCAAGCTTCTGGTCTCGGCCGACATGCTGCGGACCAAGAGAGGCCCGTCGACCTGCTCGACCGCATCGGCGACGAGCAGTTCGACATCTGCGGTCGCATCGGAATCATCGAGGGAACGGAGCTTTATCGATGAGATGACGAGCGACTCGCCGTCAGCCTCACCACTCAGACTTCCAATCAACGCGGCGATTTGGGGTTCGGCCGCAACCGCGTCGATCTGTTGTTGGGTGACTCCACTCAGGTCCTGCACGCCGAGTGCCTGCTTGAACGCCCCGGCCACGGAGGCGACAGGGTTCGTCAGCGCCAAGCGTTCCTCCACACCGGGTTCGGCAGCGGCCGCCGCGATGACCCTGTCGATCTGGTCGAGGCCCTCCGGGGTGAGGAAGTCGCCGCGATGAAGGATGGTGATGTTGCTGAGATCGGCGGTGTCGGGAAACGACTCAGACAGGATGTCCGACGCTTCAGCAACGTCGCTGCCGGTAGGCAGGAAGACGTCGTTGCCGGCTTGAGGCTGGCGGAGGCTCATACCGCCCACCAAACCGACAGTCACAAGTGCGAGCAGCGCAAGCGCGGCAACCGGTCTGCGTGTGACCACACCGGCGATCGATGCAAAGATGTTGTTCATACCTGTTCCCCAGTCCACGGCAGCCGACACGGATGGTGCTGCCGATGACTGATGAACCTAAGACACCGGCCTCAGACTCGACTGGGAGAAGGCTGGGAGAAAGCTGGGAAGGGTTATGAGGTGGCGAGCGGGAGGCGGATGGTTACCGCTGTGCCTTCGCCCTGCGTGGTGACGAGGTCGATGGTTCCGCCGAAGACATTGACAATGCCGGCCGAAATCGACAGGCCGAGTCCCGTGGTTCGCAAGCCGGAGTCGCTTGTTGGACTGCCTCGATAGAAACGGTCGAAAGCCTTCTCGGCGACGAGTTTGGGCATTCCGGGTCCATCGTCGGCGACGGTGATCACCGCCTCCCCATCGAGGGCCGCGAGCGTTACCGCAACCTCCGCCCCGGGGGCATGCACCAGGGCATTCGTCAACAGGTTGGCGAAGACCTGATAGAGCGAATCTCGATCACCATCAACGATGAGAGATCCAAGATCGCCTTCGTCGAGGGACAGTCGGGTTGCAGTCTCGGGGTCCGGTGAACCGAAGGCCGCGTCGGCAACCGCGGCTCTGGCGACCTCCACAAGATCAATCGCTGAGGACTCAAAGCCGACCTCATTGTCGAGCCGGGTGATGGTCAACATCGACTCGACCAACCGGCCGAGCCGGGTGGCCTCTCCATTAATCCTGCTCATCTGTTTGTGCACCGAGTCGGGGTCGGTCGAGGCCCCGCTCAGATACACCTCCGAATAGCCCGCGATCGTGGCCAAGGGCGTGCGTAACTCGTGCGAGGCTTCAGCAGCGAAGCCCATGACTCGCTCCTCGGCTTCTGTTCGGGCAGCTAGCGCTTCCTGATTCTGATCGAGCATACGATTGATCGCCCCGACCAACCGCTGCACATCAGGATCGGGGCGGTCTGAACTAACCCTGCGGTCGAGGTGGCCTTCGACGATCGCGTCCGCTGTATCGACTATCTGGTCGTAGGGCCCGAACGCCAGCCTGGCCAACCACCAAAACATCAGACCAAGCAGGGCGACCACTCCGAGAAGCGTCACAAGCAAGACCTGGGTCAGCGTTGTCACGGCCTCTCGAAGCTCACCCAACGGCTGCGCGATTGCCAGAAGCTTTCCGTCCTGAAAATCTTCGAAAACGAGAACCCGGAATCCATGGTCCACACCGATTCCCGGCACCGTGAAAATCTCTCCTTGTCGAGCGACGATCTCGGCACCCGACAGGTCGGGTCGTCCGAGTCGGTCGACCCCTGGTCCGGGCATCCGTTCAAACTCGATATCTCCGTCTGGGCCAACAACGATGAATGCTCGGTCATCGACACGCTCGGCGGCGAGTTCTTCGAGATCAAAGGGGAGCTCTGTTTGTAGAGCGTCAATCGTCGCTGCCGAAAAATGGAGCCGATCGTCAATGTCGCTGAGCAGCCGGGCACGAGTGGTAACAACACCGAGCACCCCGCCAACGACATACACCACGACAAGAGACGCCAAGAGCAGCACAAAGGCTTTGCGTCTGGTCAACGGGTCCGGCTCCGAAGTGTGTAGCCCACACCACGAAGGGTATGGATCAGAGGTTCGTTTTCGTGGTCGAGTTTCTTGCGCAGATAGCTGATGTACGTCTCGACCGAACCCTCTTCCCCGCCGTGGTCGTAGTGCCAGACGTAGCTGAGGATCTGTTGTTTCGAAAGTACTCGCTCGGCGTTCATCAGCAGATAACGCAGCAGGCGCCACTCGGTTGGTGAAAGATCGATTTCTCGGTCGCCGCGAGTGACGACATAGGTCGTCTCGTCCATCACAACGTCGGCGTATTCCAGAAGCTCCTGCTCGACGACGCCGGTGGTTGCACGTTTGAGCACGGCACGAATCCGCACCACAACCTCTTCGAGACTGAACGGCTTGGTGATGTAGTCGTCTCCACCAATGGTGAAGCCGGCCAGGAGGTCGGCCTTGGTATCTCGTGCAGTCAGGAAGATGACCGGGACGGCGTTTCCAACAGACCGCAGCCGACGACACACCTCCAGCCCGTCGATGTCGGGCATCAGCACGTCGAGCAGGATCAACTCGGGGTCGAAGGACTCCGCCTTGCTGAGGGCTTGAAGTCCATTGGTTGCGGTCTCCACCTCGAACCCCTGGAACCGAAGCGAGGTCGACAACAGGTCGGTCAGATACTCCTCGTCGTCAACGACAAGAACGCGCTTCTGCGCCAGGGATGGCTCGGACATGTAGTTAGTCAACCAGACAAACCTGGGAGAAGGCTGGGAACGTCGAACGGAGCGCTTCAGCTCTGTTCGAGTCGCCAAGCGCTGGCCATGATCCCTAGGCCCACTTCGATACCGACGCTCGACTGGTCTTCCGACCAACCACCGAGATGGTCGCTATCCCATAGCCTGGGGTTCGGGAGGGCATCAGCGGAGGATGCGTTCAGCCAGCCGTGCTGCGGTTCGCCACCGTGCGAGCGCCAAGGCGTCGCGGCCTTGATCGGCTGCCTGTTCGCCCAGTCCTTCGAGACGTTGCGCGGCGCGAAGGTGACTATTGTCTGATCGACTGTCGGCCGCACTCGCTGCGTCCTCGACGATGTCTGCGACAAGTCTGCGGCCGGACTCAACCAGGGCTGCCTGCTCGGTCTCGATATCGAGGCTGCCGCGCCGTTCCACCCATGCGAGGGCGTTTAGGGTCAGCCTAAGTCGGGCCAGTGCTGCTGAGATATCGCCGTTTTCGATCTGTGCAGCTGCGCTTCGTGAGTTGCCGTCCAGTAGGCCAACGGCGCGCTTCAGCTGTTGACTGATCCGAGGGTCGACCTCAGGATCGTCGGCCATGGCATCGAGTGCGACCGCAATCGCCCGAACATTGGCGGCCACACTCGGCGGGTCTTCGACAACGATTTGTACGGTGGCGACGGTTCGGCCGCCATCATCGTCGGCCGCAGTCACGGTGACGGTGAATTCGCCCGCGTTTGTGAAGGTGTGCGTGCCGCCGAACGGTCCGGTGGTCGGCTCTGCTGTCAATAGCTCGTTCTCGCCCCAGTCGATCGACACGGTTAAGGCGTCGGCGAGACCGGGGTCGCTGACGGTGCCGGTCAACGAGACCGGCGAACCGGTAACCGCTGGATTCGCACCACCGATCAAGTCGGCGCCCGCCTCATCTACTACAGACTCGATGTCTATCGATGGTGGCAAGTTCCCAACGATTCGCCTCACGGTCCAGGTGTTCGTGAGTCCGAGACCGTTTACCGAAGTTACCGTCACTTGGTAACCGCCTGGAGCGGACTCGTCGGCGTAGGTATGTTGAACATCAAAGCTTGGGATCGCCTCTGTCGCCACCTCACTGTCGGTGGTGCCGTCGCCCCAGTCGATAGTTACGTCGAACGGGCCGAAACCGGCAGGTGTTAGATGAGTCCCGGCAAGGGTGAACTCCTGGCCTTCCTTGATTACCGTTGGCAAGGGCTCGACTTCGAGACTGCTCGACACAAACTCAGTTCTTACATTGCGACTCGTGGATTCGCCGTCGCCGTCGGTAACGGTGAACTGAATGTTGACCGGGCCCGCGACGAACCGGTCGAAGGTATGACCAAAGGTGAACGTCGGGCCGACACCACCGAAGAACTCCGGAAATGATCCATCGCCCCAGTTGATGGTGATGGTGAATGGACCGTCACCGGGCTCATCGATCGTGCCCGTGAACTCTCGATGTTGTCCAGAGACCAACGGGGGGATGTTCAAAGGCAAGTTCAGCTGAGGTGCCACGTTGTCGACTATGTAGTCGCGTTGGGTGGAGACGATGCCAAGGACGTGTTCGACCTCGAGTGTTGCCGTCTTGGTGCCCGGTCTGGTGTGGGTGTACCGGAATCGCGGTTCGGTTGACCAGTCGCTGTCGAACGTGCCGTCTGAATCGATGTCCCACCGGTACCGCAATGGATCATTGCCGGGATTGGTGGTGCCGGAAGCGTTGAACACGAGCTCGGTGCCCTCCGGCTCGCTGGCGATCGCAGCGATGACCGGCGTTGGGGTAATAGGACCGTCATACACCCAAGCGTGGATGACCTCTGTCGCATTGATGAGGTGCGCGGCACGGGGGACGCCCTGAGGAAGGTCGAACTGGGACGGGGCGACCGCTTGGTGTACGACGGCCACCCCGTGGGTCGGATACTTCGCCAAGAGCTGTTCTCGAACCGCGGGAACGTCGATGTGTTGTGAACCCGTATACGTGGTGTTCTGGAGGACTTCTAGAATCCCTGCCGACGTTGCCAATGAGGGGGCGTCGCCGCCACCGTCGAACACCCCGGACCGTTGACCGTGCACGGTGACGCCGGACTCGATGTAGAACCCGCTGTGGGTTACCGCGCCGTGGATGTCGCCGGTGGAGAAGGTGGAAACATGTAGCGCCGGATGTTCGTAGACGTGTCGAAAGTACCGCGCCAATACCGCGTTGCGATTGTCGTCGTCGACGTCGTCTTCGATGTGGTGCATCAGCGGAACGAGGATGGCCTGCGCCGTGCTGGTGGTATCAGCCCGACGAACGGCCAGGTCGAAGTTCGCCGCGATGGTGACACCGATCATCGACGGTGACGGATAATCCATCATGACCAAACCGAGTTGGTCAAAGGTCGGCGGCACCCCATCGGCGTGCCGCGGGTCGACGCCGAGCAGCGCGTCGACATACCGCTCGTTGATGCCCCGCCAAACACCGTTTCCCGCCGCAAAAACCTCCGGCGTCGCTCCTGTGTTAGCCACGAACTGTGTTCGGTGCCAAGCGGTGTTCGTCGAACCGTCAGCGGCATCGAGATGTACCAATTGCTCATCGACGAAGTTCGCTACTGCGGGGCCGGTTCCGGCGATAGCGGTGCCACCGGAGCTGCTGTTTGACGAAACACCGAGAAGGTCCAGGATTCCGCCGGCGGCGATTCCGCCGACGCCGCTTGCGTCTGGATGGAACACCACTTTGCCTCGCACGGCTCCGAGATTTGGGATTCCATTCGACTGGGCTGACGTATGCTCACAATTGACCTGGTTGAAGACCTTGTTGAGCGCGTTGAGTGCCACGATGGTGATCGAGTCGATTCCGCCCTCCTCGACTTCGTGACGGTTCTCCAGGCCGACGTCGCCGATGCGCATGACGATCGTTTCGGTGGGGTGGGCGGCCAAGAAGGCGCAGACATCGTCGAGGACACGACGAAAGCGCATCGCCTGTCCGGTTGAGGGATCTACCACATCGACAACGCCATGGGCGATGGTTAGGTAGTCGTCGCCGCGTGTTCCGCTACCACGGTTCGTCCCTCCGTCGTGGGCCAGGATGCGGATGTCCAAGCCGCGTATCCCCGCCTTGAGCTGCTCGCTGATCGGCATTGACTGTGTTCGACAGAACAGAACCCCTATGTGATTCGGGTTGCAGGTGGCCGTGGCCGAGTCGTGCGACATCGGAATGGAGATGTCCCCCAGATTGGTGCTGTCCGGCACCCAGCTCATCCAATCGGACAGGTCGACCAAGGCGGTTACGTTTGTGGCAGCGCCGCTGTCGTGATCAGCGGCCGCAGGCGAAGTCGTCAGCCCGACATAGACCACTACCGACAGAATCACTGCTGCGAAGCGTCGCAGCTCCCTCAAGCTCAATCGCATACTGAAGTGTATGATTCAAAGTTGAACCTGCCGTGAGTCATGCTTCCCGGTGGCAGTTGCACATGGCGACTTGATAGGCCCTACCTAGGACTTCAGATGATAGCAAGCCGGAAAGGGTGCACTTTTTCTGGTAGCCGGATGAGATGTGCCGGGGTTGTCGCTATCGCTCTATGCACTACATGCGGCGTGAGGGCGTCCGTCGAGGGTCGGAGGATGTCTTCCTAGCTCAACCAACAACGCTGACGGCGATATCTCATCCGAGTTTGGGTAGCGGTTCGGAGAGTTGGTAGTAGGTGGCGTCGAGGTTGTCGATGGGGTAGCGGTTGCAGCTGTTGTTGGTCCACCAGCTGCTATCGCTAGCTGACGGTTCGCTGGCGCTGTGACGGGAGAAGACGGCGACGCGGTCTCTGCAGAGGTAGATCAGGACGTCGCCCTTGATCGACATGGAGTTGGTCCACAGCGGGTCACGTCCCGCGTCTTCTGCTAGATGACCCTCGGCGATGAGCACATTGACAGTCGATATCGGGTAGTTCGTACCAGCCTCTTCGTAATACGCCCAGCCACTGCCGTAGCCTCTGGACCCACCACCGTCGACCATGTAGGTGCCGTTTGAATCGCCGTAGCTCACGAGCGCCTCGATCAATTCAGCGATCGCATCTTGTCGATCCCGTTCCTCACAATTGAGCCGGGGGATCGCATAAATGGTGATTCCGCAGCCCTTGCGGTCTTCCTCAAACAGCGGTTCGGAGAGTTGGTAGTAGGTGGCGTCGAGGTTGTCGATGGGGTAGCGGTTGCAGCTGTTGTCGGTCCACCAGCTGCTATCGCTAGCTGACGGTTCGCTGGCGCTGTGACGGGTGAAGACGGCGACGCGGTCTCTGCAGAGGTAGATCAGGACGTCGCCCTTGATCGACATGGAGTTGGCCCACAGCGGGTCACGTCCCGCGTCTTCTGCTAGATGACCCTCGGCGATGAGCACGCTGACGGTCGATATCGGGTAGTCCGTTCCAGCCTCTTCGTAATACCCCCAGCCGGTGCCGTAGCCCTTAAAACCAGCACCGTCGACCATGTAGGTGCCGTTCGAATCGCCATAGGCCTCGAGCGCTCCGACCAGCTCAGCGATTGCGTCTTGTCGAAGATCCTCTGGGTCGTGAGGCGATTCGGCCAATTGCGCCAAAACGCCGGATGGCACAAGTCCGGTGAACGTCAAAAGGGTCGTCAACGCGATCGCGAGGAACGCCCCAACCAGAGAACGACCGGTCCTTTTCATACTTCGTCGCCTTTGCAGTATTTGGATAAAGATATATCTAGGCAGACACTAGTGAAGGGGTCGCACGGAACTCGCACGAAGGTAAAAGACATCGACGAGCTACTACTGTGTTGGTGTGAGGTTGATTACGTTTGGGCGGCCCCACATCGCTCACGGAGAGAACGAAGAAGTCGCGCTACAGCCGCTTCCTTTAGCTGTTCTGGCCTATTTGGCTATGGCAGGGCCGCGCGATCGAAGCCATCTTGCCGAGTTGTTTTGGCCGAGCAGCAAGAGCGGCCTCAACAGCTTGTCGACAACGCTCAATCGCATTCGGGCCCAGGTACCGGGCGGCGTATGGGTCCGCGGGAATAACGTCGTTGGGATAGAGATGGCGTCCGACGTTCAAGACCTTCGGGCTGCGTTTGACCGTGCAGACTTCGAATCGGTGGTCCAGCTGTATCGTGCTCCGTTTCTGGGCAGCCTTAAACTTCGTCGTCAGAGCAGCGAGTTCGAGGACTGGGTACTCGATTCCCGCACAACGCTGGCATCGATGGTCGAACTGACCCTGCTTCAGCGAGGCCGAGACCTCTTCGACACCGGCCAGCACCGAGCTGCTGCCGAAGCAACCGAGGCGGCGTGGGACATCGCCATCCGCGATGGGTTCCCATCGCCGGACTACTTCGAGACATACCATCGAATCATGGCCTCGGCAGCTCGACCGGGGGCTAACGACGTGCGAACCATGGCAGCGGAATTTGGGATTGCGCTCCAGCCAGTCGAACCGGTTGCACTCGAACCGGTTGCACTCGAACCCGATGCATTCTCGGCCAAGCCGAGCGAGCCCGGGCCAATTGCAGCCGATGGCCCAGGCATCGCAAGGGCATCGTCGCAGCTCTTCGGCTGTCAAGAAGAGTTGGATGCCATCGAAGCTTCGGTCGACTCGAAGAGGCTGACGACCGTGGTTGGCCTCGGCGGTAGCGGGAAAACTCGCTTGGCCGCCGAGTTCTTCAACAGTTCGAATGTCGAGCGGGACTTTCCTCATCGGTACTGGGTCAATCTCCGTGACGTCGCAGACCATGAACTGGTGGCCCCGATGGTTGCGGCATCGTTGGACCAGAGCTACGACGGAACGGCTTCGCTCGCCGACCGGCTCCCTGACGACGAGCCTGTTCTACTGGTTCTGGACAACTTCGAACACGTTCTTGAGGCCGCGACCATCGCCGCAGAGCTCATCGACGGCAACGAGGCGTTGCGGATCCTTGTCACGAGCCGCGTACCTCTCAAGCTCGCCGACGAGTCATTGGTGTCGCTGAACGGCCTCGACACGTTGAACCTCAACGGCCTCGACTCGCCCGCCGCCCAGCTCTTTGTGACATCGGCCCGCCGGGCCGGAGTTGATTCCCACCGTCTGAACGATTCGAGCCAAGCTGCCATCAGCGAGGTCTGTCGCAGAGTCGGTGGCAACCCGCTGGCGTTAGAAATCGCCGGAGGCTGGACCCAGATCCTCTCGCCAACCGAGATCCTCGACGCACTTTCGCTTGGAAACGAGCTCCTCGGCTCGCCTATGGCCGGCGGTCTCCGCTCCATGGATGTTGTCCTCAATCAATCCTGGTCGACCTTGGCCGAAACCGAGCAGAACACCTTGATGCTGCTCGCAACCTTTCCCGCCGGTTGTCTCACCAGGGAGGTTCTACAGCTCCCTGAGCTTTCGATCACGTCCATCGGTCGCTTGGTGCAGCACTCGCTGGTCAGACAGCACATCGAAGGTCGTATCACCTTGCACCCCCTGGTCGCAGGGCATGCGCTGTCTGAACTCGAACAGCGCCCGGAGCTTCGACAAGAGTTTCATCGCGCTCTCAGCAGCTGGTGTCAGAGTTTTGCCAAGGCGACCCAATCAAGCTCCAACAGTACCGACTGGCGGATCTTCGACGCTGAGATTCCCAACTTCGCCAGTGCCTGGTCGTGGGACGCCCGTCATGGACTGTGGGAGCTGCATCGCTCGACCCTGGGTCCGCTTCGTCGGTTCTTCAGCGAGTCGGGTCGGTCCAGCGAGGGCCAAGCGCTCTTTGCCGTGGCCGCGGAGGCGCTGCGGTCCGATCCGAATCGCGATCAAGACCTGCTGGCAGCGGTTCTGGAAGCACTCGGGTGGTTTCACATGTTGTTGGGTCAGTTGAGCGAGGCCCGGGTGATACTTGATGAAGCGCTGGCGCTGAGTTCTGATGACAATCCGCAGGTCCGGGCCCAGGTACTACGGTCGGTTGGATCGCTGCAGCTCACGGTGGGCGAGGCCGACGAGGCCACAGCGAATTTCGAGGCCGGGCTGGCCCTGATTGCCGACGACCCGAGCGAATTGACAGCCCCCCTGCAGCACAACCTTGCCCAAGCCCACCATTATCGTGGGGAACGAGAATTGGCGGCGAAAGCGGCGCGCATGGCCCTCCGGTCCGGTCGGACGGCTGGCGACTCGATCGTGATCGTGCGATCCCATCTGCTGCTGGCCGATATCGAAGTCGAGTCGGATCCTCAGCTTTCCCTGGTGTTACTCAACGAAGGTTGGAGTCTGGCCAAGGAGGCGTCGCTCGATCACCTGGCGATCTACTTTCCACTCCTCCTCGGTTTGGCGCACCTGAATTTGGACGAGCCGAAGCTCGCCGAGAGTTTCTTTACCGAGGGAATGGACGCGGCACGCAGCGTCGGGCAGCTGTCCAACGTGTGCGCAAACTACGTCGGTCGAGCCGAGGCTCGCCTATTGCTTGAGCGAACCGATGATGCCGTCGAGGATCTCAAGACTGGAATTCGGCTATCCCTCAGGGTCGAGTCCGGGCGTTATCTGCTGTGGGCGGCCGTTGTGAGTTGTCGGGCCGCTGCTCTTCAACAGGCCCCGGGTGAGCAAACCAAGGAGCTGTTGTCGCTTGCGCTTTGTCACCCGGCTGCAGACCAGGACGCTCGAGACAAGGCGGCCATGACGTGGCGGGATCTCTTCGATGATGCACCCACACCATCTATGGAACCCAGGGCCGACAGTGAGGTGGCCGGCCTCGACGAGGTCACCGAGATGGCGCTCGGGCTGCTCACCATACGCTAGATCGCACAGCGCTAGATCGAACCATGGGCGAGAATTCAGCGGGTTCTCGCCATCGCCGGTGCTCCGGTGCAGGTACAACGCCAAAGCTTCCAATTAGAACCGGGCGTCCGGGTAGCGAGGTCAGAAGTTGGTCTTCGGCATGTTTGAGAGCCGCAGTAAGCGAGGGCACGAACCTGACGTAGGCGGCCAGTTCCGGCTCGATTGCCAGCAACGAGGCAACAACCTCTGGATCGAGGGCGGACACCCACACGACGATCTTTTTTCGCCGAAGTTCTTGGAACAACCGCACCATGGCCACAGACCCTGAACCGTCAACGTCGGTCACGGAGGCGAAGTCGAGCACCATGGTTTCAACCGAATCCGGGCCGTGGGCTATCTGGCAGACGCGATCCTCAAGGGCGCCGCACGACCCGAAGAACAACGAGCCGTGTAGCTGAATAGCAACCAAACGGTGGCCGTCTGTCGTGAGACGTTCAGCCTCCGCTGGCGTTCGATCGGCTCCACTCCGAAGCTGGTGACCATTGCCAGCGGAGCGCACAGGGTCGATCCGGCAGCAGCGCACGATGAAGATGAGACCCGCCGCGACCAACCCAAGGCCGATTCCCTGCACCAGGCCAAGCGGGATAACGGCTCCGACCGTGGCAACGCTGAGTAGTCGTTCAGCAACGCTGGTCATGCGTCTCAAACCCCGTATCCATTCATCGAGCAGCGCGACCCCGAGCATGACCAACAACGCCCCGACGATGAGCCGAGGTACATAGCCGACCACCCGGGCCCCTACCACCCCAAACGCGACCACGAGGCCTCCCGAAGCGAGGGGAACCGCTCGGCGGGTTGCCCCGAGGCGATGCAACATCATGGTAAAGCCATACCCCTGAGACCCTGGAATCACCCCGAGCAATGCGACGGCCAGGTTCGCGCCGGCGCCCGTTTGCAGTTCGGCGTTAACCTCCAGCCGAGGGTCGAGTTCGGCGCGAATGCCGGTCAGATGGAGTAGGTGGGTGACACACGCTATGCCAACGACGACTGCGATTCCCGGAGCCGACCTAGCGATGCCACCCCAGTTAGCCGTCAAAAACTCAGAGGGCGATAGCAACGTCGGTCCGCCGGCTCGAGGAAACGGGCCGAGAAGCCAGCCTTCTGCTTCGACCGTCGAGACCGACGACGTGAGCGTAACCACTCCGTAGAAGCCGCCAAGACAGGCGATGAAGATGAGGCCGAGCGTATACGCGGGCAGCCGCTGCGACCGGCCGACCAGCCAGGTGACCACACCAACGATCAGTCCAGGTAGCCAGAACTTAGCCATCCCGAAGCCAAACAAGGAATTAAGGTCGGCCCGTCCGAGGTTGCTGGTGGTCATGACGTCGACGCCGCCCTTGAACATTAGCCATCCTGTGCCACCAGCGAAGGCAGCAACCACCGGTGTCGGCAGGTAGCGGCTCACGCCGCCCAGCCCGAAGCGTCCGAGCACACCGGTGACCAGCGAGGTAGTCAACACCGTCACGGCCAGAAGTACGAACACATCCGAGACCGATGCTCCTTCGCGGGCAACGAAGTCGGCGACCACAGCTGCCATCAAGATGGCCGGCCCGTCCTGCATAGTGGTGGCGATGGGCACGATGTTGCTCCGTCGAGCCGCAACGATGGCCATCACCCCGTTGCCGACGATGAAGCAGCCGATGGCCCGCGACATGCCGGACCCGATCAGCCCGCCAAAGATCAGCACCGCGAATGAGATGGCGAAACCCACCGACGAGATCGTGAGCGTTAAGGCCGCAACGGTGTCGGCGGCAACGGAGCCTCGAGACGCTTCGGTTGTGGTTGTTTCAGACCATACGGTCATCAGCTATCCCATCCATCATCTAACCCTCAGCCGGTGGTCGCCCTCGGATTCAGGTTGAACCTAGAACTGGCCAAGCACGGGGCTCGCACGATGTAGCTGCGAAGTCGCACGAACGGTTCAACGGTCTGCTCTTCGGGTCAGTCACAGGCCTAAGGTCACGCAAACGCGAAGAGGGACGGACCGTTATCGATCCGCCCCCTTCGCTGCTGGTGCCGTTCGTCTGCAGGCCGAGGCGTTGGTGATCCCTGATATCGACCTCGGGGTCTCTCGGGGTTTAATCGGGGACCTTCCCGATACCGGCTCGGCTCCACTCGGGAAAGGATGTCACTCATGGCATCGACTACTACCCCCAGTTCCCGTCCGCAGATTGACCCGTACCCATGACGGTCTGACCGGTGTTGGCGGCGGTATCGCCGAGTACGCCGGGATCGACCCGGTTTGGGTTCGGGTCGGTATTCTCGCCGGCTCTTTGGTCACGTTCCCCCTGCTCCCGATCGTGTATGTCGGAGCCTGGCTCATCATCCCGAAGAAAGACATCGCCTCCCCGCCACCGCCCCGCCCTTCGCCCGCCCGCACTGCCGGCGAGACCCATGACGCCGCAGTGGCGATGGCTCTGGCCCGGGCCGAGGTCGATGCGATCGACCGTGTTCAGCGGTCCGGGCCAATGGCCCGCTGATCCACTGGGAAGCGACGCCTCCGAGTTACTGCACAGCCGCCGATCTGACTGGTCGCCGGCGGCCTGCAAGAACAACGGGCGACACGAGAAGTAAGATCGTACCCGTGCGAAGCTGGGCGATTGGTTACTGGTGCTACCTGTTGCTTTCGCCGTTCTGGCCGGATGCGGCAGCGGTTCATCTGCCGGTGACGGGACGGTCGAAGCCTTAAGCGAATCGTCGGTCGCGATTGATGAGACCATAGAGACTTCTGACGGCCAGGATCTGTCAACAGTCGAGAACCGGCCGTCCACGGCAGACTCCGCGGCGACAGCGAACTCGGCCGCAACCACTAATCCGTCTTCAACCAGCAACTCGTCTTCAACCAGCAACTCGACCAGTGGCGATTCTTCTGACAGCGGTGCTACAACCGATCCGGCCGCACCCCAGAGATCGACAAGCGAGATATCAACTACCGAGACGTCGGCAACCCAGATATCAACGACCGAAACTTCAACGAATCCAGCAAGCAACCCAATCGGACCGCCAACCGATGTTTCGGTTGTGGTTGAGGGGCCTGATGTTGTGATCGCTTGGGCGCCTCCCAATTCTTCTGGCACGGACGTGGAATACCTGACCCACATCCGACCGGTCGGCGACGCTCCCGATTTTCGCCAGCATCACTTCGTGCACCGCAATCACCTCCGGGTTGATCGCCTGCGCAATGTTCCCGAGGGGAGCTACGTCGTCGAGGTTTGGGCGGCACGAGTCCAGCGTGATGAGGATCTCACCACAACGCTGGCCGAGAGCGTCAAAGTTATCCGCAATGTGACGGTGACCGAAGATGCCGCCATCACGCTCACCTCGCTGGCCGTCTCGGACCTTCTCTTCGACGACCTGAACAACCGCCATTACCTGACCCTGTCCTTCACGGCCAACAAGTGTGTCTTTCTCGGCGTGACGGGGGCGACCACGCTTCGCACCCCGGACTTCCACGCCGAGAACTGTCTGTCCGAAGTGCACACAGAACTCGACCCGGTCGAACCCGGGACCCATACCATCACGGTTACCGCCACCGATCGTGATGGAGGGTCGATAGCGGAGACAACATCATTCGCCATCGGCGGTTCACGCCAGCCGTGGCCTCCTAATGGCCAACCCCACCGGCCAACCCCGGGGCGAGCAGATCCACCTCGGTGTGGCACCGGCGCTGTCCGAGAGTTTCGGCTTCAATATCTCCATCGTCGTCTACACCGAAGACAAGCCCGATGTCGTGCCGTGCACCGTTGACCTCGACAAGAGCCTTATACAAAACGGAAGAATCACGCTCCGAGTTCCCATCGGCGACACGGTGACAACCAGGATCGGCGCAACCGGCGACTGCGACCCCTACCACTGGGAGCAAAGTCCGGCGTCAGTACCCGGAGTTACCTTCGCCGACGAAGTCCTCACCGTTTCCGGCGAAGGGCCCCCAAGGGTCGAAGAGTTCCTGATCTCGCTCCTTCCAGAACATGGCACCCGATGGGGACAATATGTGGTCGTGGAGATCACCGGCTAGCTTCCGCCGACCCGTTCGGCCCGGCGTGAACGCTCACGCGGGTCGGCTTCCGCTCACCCACCTGGTTGGGATCCGATGGTTTTACGTCAATCCTGTCGATCCGCCTAAGGTGGCCGAAGGCTCGATCGGGACGAAGGTGAAATGGCAGAACAAGTAGGTCGTCTACAGGACCGCGTCGCAGTGATAACCGGCGGAGCGGCCGGTATCGGTGCCGCCACCGTGAGGATGTTCGTCGCTGAGGGCGCCAACGTTGTCATTGGCGACATGAACGCTGAGGCCGGTCAGTCGCTGGTCGGTGAGCTTGCTGATGCCGGTTGCGGAGATCAGGTCCGCTTCCAATCGGTTGATGTGTCCGACGAACCTCAGGTTGAAGAGCTGATAAACGTCGCCGAGACAGACTTCGGCGGCCTCGACATCGTCTTCAACAATGCCGGAATCGGCGGTGCGATCGGGCCACTGCTCGAACTCGACGCCGACCACTGGGACCACACCTTTGCGGTCATGACCAAGGGTGTCTTCCTCGGTATGAAACATGGTGGCCGGGCCATGCGTAGATCCGGTAGAGGTGGGTCCATCATCAACACCGCCTCGATAGCGGCGCTCAGCGGGCGGGGCGGGCCCCTAGCGTATTCTGCGACCAAGGCAGCGGTCGTCAACATGACGTTGAATGCCGCCGTAGAGCTTGCGGAGCTGAACATCCGGGTCAACGCCGTGTGCCCGGGTATCATCTTCACCGATCTGATGCACCGCGGCCACGCCGACGAGGCCGCAAAAACCGTCGAGAAGATTCAACCATTGCCGCAACGGGGACAGCCCGAACACATCGCGTCGATGGTCCGGTTCCTTGCCAGCGACGAAAGCGCTTTCGTAACCGGAACAACCCAGGTGGTCGACGGCGGATACCTGGCTCAGGGCACGCTTGGTGTTCACCCGCTGCCCGGCGTTTCGTATCGCCCGAGCTACACCGGTATGAACTACGGCACGACCGGTAAACCAAACGACATCAAACGCCTGAAACCGAACGACTAGCGGGTCCGGATGACCAACGAACTCGAACAGGACCAGATCAAACACTACGACGTGGTGGTTATCGGTGCCGGGCTGTCTGGTGTATGCGCCGCGATCAAGCTGAAGGAAGCCGGCATCACCAACATTGGCATTTTTGAGAAGGCCAGCGACGTTGGCGGAACCTGGCGTGACAATCGTTATCCGGGCGTGGCATGCGACGTGCCTTCTCACTTGTATTCGTACTCGTTTGCACCGAATCCCGACTGGTCCCGCTGGTATGCGCCCGGCCCGGAAATCTTGGACTACATACGAGATTGCGCCATCGAATACGGCGTGTTCGAGCAGATCACGTTCGACACAACCATCGCCTCAGCGACCTGGCAGTCCACTTACTGGGAACTGCGTGACTCACATGGCGGTGACTCGAAGTGCAGTGTCTTCCGGTCAACCTCGATCATCTCCGCTCTCGGTGGGCTACACACGCCCAACATTCCAGAACTCCCTGGCCGCGACCTATACGACGGCCTGCAGTTTCATACCTCGGAGTGGCCAGACGAGCTGGATCTAACCGGCAAACGTGTGGCCGTGGTCGGCACCGGCGCTACCGCAGTGCAGCTAGTGCCGGAGATCGCAGACGAGGTTGCAGAGCTCGTTGTATTCCAACGCAGCCCGGTCTGGGTTGGCCCCAAAAAGGACCCCGAATATACAGAGGCAGAGCGCGAAGAGTTTCGAACCAACCCGGCGGCACTGCAGAACGTCCGTGACCGCCTCTACGACCTTTGGGAACCGACAAGTATCGAACTGCACAAGGCCGGCAGCGACGTCAACACAGGTGCCGAAGCCCGCGCCCGTCAAGAAATCGAGCGGAGCGTTACCGACCCCGAGTTGATAAACGCCCTGACACCGGACTTCAACTTCGCCTGTAAACGTCCAACAATGTCGAGCCGCTACTACCAGACGTTCGACAGGGACAACGTCACTCTGGTGTCTGGCTCAGTCGAGTCTCTGACAAAGTCGGCTGTGGTGTCGGCCGGTGAACACCACGACGTCGACGTGGTCATCTTCGCCACCGGCTTCAAACCATTCAACGTCACTCACGAGATCGATCTGATAGGGATCGACGGACTGACCCTCGGCGAGGTCTGGCAGAAAGAAGTCACCTCATACAAGACCGTCATGGTGCACGACTTTCCAAACCTCTTCTTCATGATGGGACCAAACGGCACCGGCCTGCAGTCGGCGCTACAAACCATCGAAGCCCAGGCTGAGTACGCAGTCGGCGCAGTCGAGCAGATGCGGCGCGACGGCATCGCCGGTTTGAACCCCAAGCAGCAGCTGGTTGACGAGTTCACCCGAACCGTTCGAGACATTTTCGAAGGCACAACCCACAGCAAGGGCTGCACATCCTGGTGGACAGCCGATACAGGGTTCAACCACAGCATTTGGCCGGGCTCGAGCGACGAATACCGAGCGCTGCTCGCCGAGCTCGACCTGAGCGAGTTTGAAATCAGCCGGACCGAGACCACAGACCACGGGTGAACAACATGCCTGAGCTCGAACGAATCCATGTCAGCGCCGGACTTGGTCCGATCTGCGCCGCACTCGAACGCGACGGCGCCTGCATTGTTGAAGACGCCGTCGGCTCCGACCACCTGTCAGGCATGAACCAGGATCTCGACGAACTCATAGCGTCGACGTCGCCTGAAGAGGGGACAGCGACGGCACATCCGGCCATGATCGATTTCTACGGCACAAAGACCATTCGGCTCGACGGCATCCCGTCCAAGTCGGAAACGTTCGTTGACTTCATGCTCGATCCGTTGATTCACGAGGTGTGCCAGCAGGTTCTCGGCCCGAACTGCGACGACTATCTATTGAATACGGCCCAGCTGATTCAGATTGGACCCGGTGAAACCGCCCAGCGGCTGCACCGCGACGAGGAAGCCTGGCCATACATTCCCCACGGTGGCCCTCCGCTCAGCATCGAGGCCCTGGTCGCTCTGTCGGACTTCACTGTCGAGAATGGCGCAACCCAGGTCGTTCCCGGTTCACACCTTTGGGAATCAGGTCGCAGGCCAGAGCCGCACGAGATCGGTCACGCCGTCATGAAGGCCGGGTCCGCGGTCTACTACCTCGGCAGCACGATTCACGGCGGAGGCGCCAACAACACCGATAGCGACTCCCGGCGGGGCATGTTCTACGGCTACGTCGTCGGCTGGCTGCGAACCGCCGAGAACATGTTTCTGACCGTGCCTATCGAAGACGTCCGCAACATGCCGACCCGAGTGCAAGAGCTGCTGGGCTGGAAGTCAATCGGCGGGGTTGGTATCGCCAATGTCGGCAACCCAATGACACTGCTGCAATAGGGCCGCGCCTCGGTGGGGCAGTGAGCGGCGTCAGGCAGCGGTCACGATTCAGGGTTGCGGGCGCCACGGATTCCGGAGAAGACCGAGACCTTCCAGGCGTCATCACGCTTGTGCAGGATGTAGAAGCTGTCGATCGACTCGATCACCGATCCGTCTTCTCGATGCCGGGTGCCTTCGATCTTGAGGTGGGCCCGGGTCTCCTCTAAGTGAACGATACGAGTTTCGGTCTCCGGGTGATGAAAGCCGGATGACGTGCGCATCTTCTCTGGATCGAAGGGGTAGCGGTCGCGGACCTGGGCCTCGGTCTCAGAAACGTAGATCACTGGGAGATGGACCAGGGCCTGTAGATCGTCTCGGGTGCCGCTCACGAACGCCGCGTTGTAGCGACCCATGAACTCTTCGATTTCGGCTTCGAGTACGGCGCGACGCTCGTCGTCCATTGCACCTCCCAGGTGTGGTTTCGAATCTAGGCGCGATTCGCTCGGGGACAAAAACAGCAGAAGACCCGGCGATGACTATCGATCGTTTCGACGACTATCCCAACCGTTGTTCGGTCACGGTTGAGATCCGCGGACCGGAGGTCGCCAGAGTTCCTCGTCGATCTCGGCGAGCCGTGAAGTGCTCGCCTTTCCATCGAGTCCGTACAGCTCTCGGAAGCTCATTATGAGTGGCCGCCAGGCGTCTGGGTCTATGCGCCTGGGGTTTTCTTCGAAGAGGATGTTGGGATGGGCGTGGATTGCCACGATGCGTAGTTCGATCGCCAAGGCAGGCATAGGGACCGACGGGTTGGACTCGCCGAACGCATGGATGCCCTCGACGGTCGCCTCCATCTGGACTGGACACTCCGCTGCTCTCGGAGCGTCGACCACCGTTGAAGCGATCGGTGTCATCTTCGCTCGATTGAACTTCTCGGCCTCATGGGTGAAGCCGAGCCATGCTTTGTCTGGCGGTACGGGGTCCGCGCCGGTTGTTCCTGCGATGTGGTTGACGGCATCGGCTTGATCGACGGAGGGGAGGTTGAGCACGCACTGTCCAGTTCGACGCAGGTTGGCGACGGTATGGGCGCTCTCGGACAACCCGAGCATGCACCCCCAGCCCAGCCACCAAGCCGATGACATGGGAGCGAGGTTCGTTCCGCCGTCGGCGTTGACGGTGCTGAGTAGAACCACCGGCGTTCCCCAGTAAAGAATCGCTGGGTCGATGGGTACCGCTTCGATCGCCATGCTTCAAACATACAGCATGTTTGTTTGAACCCTACGGTCGCGAAACTGATCGGATAGCAGGTCGGGCCCTACACTCCGGTGTCATGGGGCGGCATCGCTACGACACCGAAACAACGCGACAGGAGCTGCTGGATTCAGGCCGAGCGCTCTTCGCTGACCTCGGATACGCTGCTGCCCGGACCGAGGAAATTGTGGCCAGAACTGGGCTTACCCGGGGTGCCCTTTACCATCACTTCGGTAGCAAAGTGGGCCTGTTTCGTGCTGTGCTCGAACAGGTTCACGTCGAGGTTGCGGAGAAGGTCGATAAAGCGGGCCGCAGCTCGACAGGCGGTCCGATCGATGCTTTGCGAGCCGGCTTTCACGGTTACCTCGACGCGGCTCTCGACCGGAACGTGCGCCAGATCCTGCTGATAGATGGCCCGGCGGTAATCGGCTGGCAGGCATGGCATGATCTCGACCTGGAGCATGGATACAGCGTCACCCGAACCGTCCTGGAACACGCCATGCGCAAAGGCCAGATCGAACAAGCGCCGGTCGACGAACTGACTCACCTTCTCCTAGGGGCGGTCACCCAAGCGGCTCTCGAGTTGGGCCGAGTCGAAGACACCTCCCTCGCCAGAAGTCGCTATTGCGATGTCATCGATCTGGTGCTGGACGGTCTGCGAACTGACTGAGATCGTTGTCCGCAGCTCCTAGCTTGGGGGCTGGTCAGCGGATCTGTTTGAGGATGTCTCGGAACTGGTCGGCGTCGTCGGGGGTTTCGACGGGGATGGAGAACTCGATTCGGTCGACACGATCGTCGTAGCGTTCGTTGAGCTTGGAGGCAATTTCGTCGAAGGTTCCGATGGTGGCGACGGTGTGCAGCATTTCGTCGCTCACCAATTCTGGCAGGTCGTCCCAGCGGTTGGCCCTCGACAGAGTGGATGCGTGTTCGGCGATATCGCCCCAGTCGTGCAGTTCGAATGTGCGCCGGTACGAGGGGGTCGACAGGTAGAACGCCACGCGGGCCCGGACCGACTCAACGACGACATCAAGCCGCTCCTGGGTCGGGGCGGTGCCGATCAGCGGTTTCATGCAGACGTCAACCTCATCGACGTCGCGATTCGAACGAGCCGCTCCTCTCGCCAGATTTGGCAGAACCTGCTCGTCGATGAACTTCGGGGTGCAGACCGGATGTAGCCGGACACCGTCGGCTACCTCGCCCGCCACCGCACACATGTTTGGACCGATAGCGGCAATGTGGATGGGGATCGTTGGATGATCAATCGGTCCCGGATTGAACAGGGGCACCATCAGGTTCAGGTTGTAGTGCTCACTCTGGAAGTCGAGCGGCGTGCCGTTTTGCCAGCAGTCCCAAACCGCTCGCATCGCATTGACATAGTCACGGGTCCAGGGAGCCGGAGCATGCCAATCGAGCCCATAGCGGCGCTTGATGTGAGCCCGCACCTGGGTGCCGAGGCCGAGAATGAATCGTCCGTTTGAGAGCTTCGACAGCGACCAGGCCGACATGGCGGTGGCGGTCGGGCTACGAGGAAATGCCATCGCAACCGACGTTCCCAACTCGATGGTCGAGGTCTGCGTCGCCCCCAACGCCATGAGCTGGAACGGATCGTCCTTTGTTTCCTCGACAAGCACCGCTCCTAGGCCGACGTCCTCGGCGGTCCGGGCGAGTTCGCCGAACTGTCGAATGTCGAGTGGGGTATCAGGCTCGCGCAAACCTGGGTCGAGTTTGCCGAGCGGCAGCAGCGATTCAACGATCATCGGTTCTCCTTTGGCTATGGCCTGCTGTCGTGACACAGCACCTAGCCGCTGGAGACTTTACCGGTCTGCCACCACAGCAGCCAGACCCGCTGGGATGTCGATGGTGACCGGTCCCCATAGCCAAGGTGGCGGTTCATCATTAAGTTGCGTTGTTGCAAGGTTCTGACGAGATATCGGCGAACGAAATCAAGATGGGCTGCGAAATGATGAGAGATAGTCAATGGCGGGTTGTTCTGGCGGTGGTCGCCATTTCGTTAGTAGCGGCCTCCTGCTCCGCAACTGATGATCTGTTGGGGAACGACGTTGATGAGACCATCGATTCCGAGGTCGCCGAGACTAGGGCTGAGGTCGAGGTCGGCTCCGAATCGGTCGACCAGGGCGATGGGGCACAGGGCGATGTAGTGGCCGAGCCAACGCGCCCGTCGATCTGGGTCCGAGGTGATGATGCGGTCATGAGGCCGACCTCGCCGAGCGCCAGGATGAGCGAGCTGATGGCTCCCGGGGGTGGTTGGGGCTGGACCGTCGTCGGTTCCATCTACGACTACGACACTGGCACTAACCAGCCCGTGGTCTGGAGCGCCGACGATCCCGAGTCGAGCGACAGCTGGACGAGAACCGAACTCGAACAGCCCGGTGGCCGCGGCGCCCAGATGTCAGCGGCGGTTCGAACCGAAGGGTTTGATGTAGTCGTTGGTAGCCACGGCCAAGACAGTGGCCAGCGCCCAGCGGTCTGGGTGCGGTCGGCCGGTGATCAGTGGCGCTCGATTGATTGGGCCCAGTTCGATAGGGCCGCTCCGGCGTGGCTCAGCCATGTGACGGTCCACCGGTCGAACGGGCTGCTATTGGCGGTCGGCGGACAGGCCAATTCCGCTGGCAAAGCCATCCCGACCCTGTGGGTCAGCTCCGACGGTGAAGAGTGGCAGGCGGTAGAGCAGCTCCCGTTTGCCGCCGACGGAACCGAGAACTTTCGTGGGTTGACCGCCGGTTCGACCACATCTGTTCTAACCGGTCAGCGTGAGGCCGGGTCAACGCATAGCGCTACTGCTTATTGGAGCGACGACGGTCGAACCTGGGTAGAGGCTGAAGTCGAGAAACCGACCGATGGCGGTGAGTCCTACCTTCGCGAGGTGACCTGGTTCAACGACCGATTCGTGGCCGTTGGTGGTGTGTCGACCGCCGGCGTGTTCCGCCCCACATCTTGGACGTCGACCGATGGGGAAGCGTGGTCGCTGCACCAGACACCTTTTGAGCTTGCCGACAACGGTCGAGTCACAACCGCCGGCTTTGGGGCACTACGAGTGACCAGTACCGACTCCACGGTGTACGCCACCGCCAATTCGGCCTTCCTCCAGCATCTCTGGCAGTCGTCCGATGGCGTTGACTGGTCTGTGATCGACGACATCACCGAGTTCCGCTCGGAGGGTGTTGATGTCTACTCGATGGCCGCCGTCGACGACCAGGTTCTGCTTGTCACCAGCGAACCGGGGATTGTCATTCATGACGACGGCTACGCCGACGTACCGTTGAGGCAGAAGCTTCTGCCCAAGCCCGATCAGGTCCCCTGGGTCGCCGATATCACCCATGACGGTACGGATTGGGTTGCGGTCGGAGGCGCATCGGTTCAGCAAGGCTTCGGCGGTGGAGGTGGTACCAGGTCGAGCGCCCGGGAATGGCGGTCAACCGACGGTGTGAGCTGGGAGGTGACCGAACGGCTCCCCGAGGCGTCGACCGGTGCGATGGAGGCCGTTGCACCTTGGGCCGGTGGCCTAGCGGCCGTCGGTGCCGAGTCGCAGCGCAGCGCCACCACCCGAAAGAAATTCGGCAGCGGTCTGATCTGGCAATTCTCGGAGTCCAGCTGGGACGAACTCGGTGCCCCATCAGCCAGCGATGATGTGGCCCGCATCGGGCTGCAAGTGGTGGCCGCGGCTGGTGACGATTTGCTGGCCGGAGGCTGGAGATTTGCGCCAGGAGGCGACGACGGGACCGATGCGTTCCTATTGCAAAGCGACGCTCAGGCCGCTCCCAAAACGGTTGACATCGGATACCACGGGTCGGACAACGAGGCGCTAGCCGCGCTGTGCGGTGCCGAGTCGGGTGTAGCCGTCGCGCTAGTGGCGGTCCAGCAACTCGAAACTCATCAAGTGGCTTCTGTGCGACGTAACCCTGAGCGAGAGTGGGCTGATGCTGAGTGGCTGCCGTCGCCCCCGGGGACACAGCCGTACGTGACCGATTGTGCCTACGGAATCGACGGCTTCTTGGCCGTCGGCACTATCGATTACGACACCGACGAGAACGTTGGCTTGTGGCATTCCGCAGATGGATCGGTCTGGGAGCAAGTCGACGGGCCCCCGGGATTTTCGGCGAGCGGCAATCAATGGGTGACCTCGATGGCGGTTACCGAAGCCGGGTATTTGTTGGCCGGTGACGACGCATCGAGTGGAGTGGTCCAGCCGTCCATCTGGTACGGGTCCGGCGACGACTGGCAGCAGACCATCATCGCCGAAGCCGAGACCATGTATGGCCTGCAAGTCGCATTTGCCAACGGCACCATTGTGGTCGTCGGGTGGAACGACGGCGGGGAGCAGGTCTATTCAACCACCCTCGACCAGCTGGTCACCGAGCTGAATCAATAGCTGATCAACCCGCCTGCTGGATCGATGCCGTTGGCTCCGATCATGAGACTGTCTGTAGTGTTTGGTGAGACCTCAGAGGGGAAGTCGACATGCTGAACGCCGCCGACAACGAGCTGCTGACCCGAACCGATCGAGACCAGCCCATGGGTCAGTACTTCCGTCGCTTCTGGCAGCCGGTTGCGCTGTCGGAGGAGGTGAGCGAACCCGACGGTCCGCCGGTGAGAGTTGACATCCTCGGAGACGAGTACGTCGCCTTTCGCGACACCGAGGGCAAGCTGGGGCTACTTGATGCCCACTGCCCCCACCGCGGCGCAAGTCTCTTCTTCGGTCGTAACGAGGACTGCGGCCTTCGATGCGTCTATCACGGCTGGAAGTTCGCCGTCGATGGCACTACGGTCGAGCTGCCAAACGTGCCGGCTGAAGCGCCGATGCAGAACACGATCCGGGCGACGGCGTACCCGACCTGCGAGCGCGGTGGCTTCGTGTGGGCCTATCTGGGCCCCCAAGACGATGGTGTCCCAGAACCCCCCGACCTCGAGTTCACTACGGTCGCGCCGGAGAATCGGTACGTGACCAAACAGCTCAGCGAGTGCAACTGGGCTCAGGTGATGGAGGGCGACCTCGATACATCGCACTTCTCGTTCCTGCACATGCCGGCACCGTCGGTTCCTTCCAACGACAATCCGGATGCGCCAGCCGACGTGCGCCGGCTCCGGATGATACGCAACGACCCGATGCCCGACTTCACCATCAAGGAGCATGACGTCGGGTTCATCGTCGGAGGGGCCAGACAAAGCGACGACGGCCAGCGTTACTGGCGCATCACTCAGTTCATGCTGCCGTCGCATGGAACCGGCCCCTCGACTCTGCCCGGTGAGACCTACCTTGG
>JBOEHD010000051.1:0-11379 GCA_050633745.1 Acidimicrobiales bacterium | reverse complement strand
GCCGTCGGCTTCGAGCTTGCGGCGGAGATAGCCGATGTACACCTCGACGATGTTGGGGTCGCCTTCGTAATCGAACCCCCAGGCAGTATCGAGAAGGTCCTGTTTCGTAATGACGTCACCCTCGCGGCGCATGAGAATCTGTAACACCACAAAGGCCTTAGGCGACACGTCGACCTCCTTGCCTGCTCGCCAGACACGATGGGTCACCGGATCGAGCCGCAGGTCGCCGAACTCCAACGTTGGATCGGCATCCGGCTCCTTGCCGGAGCGGCGTACGAGTGCCCGCAATCGTGACAACAACACCGGGTAGGAGAAGGGTTTCCGGAGAAAGTCATCAGCGCCGGTGTCGAGCGCTTCGGTCTCGTCCATCGTTCCTTCCTTGGCGGTCAGGATCAAGATTGGGGTCCAGTTCCCGGCTTCGCGGAGCTCACGACAGACCTGGAAGCCAGAGCGGCCAGGCAACATCACGTCCAACACGATCGCGTCATAGGTCGACTCGGTGGCGTACCAGAGGCCGTCATCGCCAGTGAAAGCAACATCGACCGAACAACCATCAGCCTCGAGGCCGCGCTTGATACCGGTGGCGATCCGGCGCTCATCTTCCACGATCAGAACTCTCATAGGCACAACCTAACGACAAACCCTGACCGTTTCCTGACCGTTCCTGACCGGACAGTCAGGAACGGTGCCGGGTTCGAGGGTCCTGTCGCCCGCCCGAGCATCAGCCGTGTGACCAACGAGGATGCCCAACCTGACGGAACGTTCAGACATGGTCAGGGTGAGGTCAGGCTCTCTGTTCACAATTGTCGACATGAACCAGAAACGCTCACTCACACGCCTCGCCGCGACACTGCTCGCAGTCGCCATCGCTGCCGGCGCCTGCGGTTCCGCGGCAACCGAGTCCCAGTCCTCCACCGCTGCGACGCCGACGAACCAGGCAGGCGATCCCACTGAAGCCACAACAACTGACACCGAAATGACCGAGAGGGTTGCCGGTGCGTTGAATCTGCAGGTCGGCACGCTCCCAGATTCGCTGGCGCCCCTGGCCGGCACCTTCTCAAAACACATCGACGTCTGGGGCATCAACATCGTCGCCACCGCAACCACCGATGACGCTAAGGTCCTGCACGCCGCCAACGTCATGGCGCAGTACCTCGACAACGACGCCGACGGCGCCCCGGACAACCCTGCGGTGGTAGCGGCCATGGTCGCCAACAACGCCACCTTGCTGATGGCACAAACCCCAGACGAGTTCGATGGCATCGACCAAGACGCCGTGTTCGGCTTCGTCGGCCAAGGAGGCCAAGACCTGTACGGATCCGAAACGCAGCCAGACAGAGGCTTCGATGCATCACTCGAAGAGGTCCACCACCTCATTTTGAATACCGGATGGGCACAGGTCTTCCCTGACCAGCTCGCCCAGGCCAAGGGGTCACCGCTGGCCGAAGCCATGGACCTGGCCCGGGGCGGCCAATTCGACACGATCCCTACTCCGTACCCGGACGGGGCCTGGTACACCTACGACGATGAGACCTGTGACTACACGTGCATGATCACCGAGTACACCTACTGGGCCCACACCAGTCTTCTCGGCGCTCAAGTCGACCGCGCCAGAGAGATCGGCTCCGAGTGGCGGCTCGAGACACCAAACAAGGTGCAGGCCTACGACCCGGCCGTCACAACAATCCTCCAGGACCCAACCCTCGGCCTCCCAACCTTGCTGCCCGATGGCAATTACCAGCCCAATGCCTGAACCGACCCTGCAGAATCGTTGTCACCGGCGTGAGGCTCGTCTGCATCGTTTGATTGGGCGGCGGCGGCTGCAATTCCGCCGCAATAGACCTGACGTCGACAAGCCCGTCACGGTTGAGGCGGTCTCCATCGATGAGGCACGTTCAGGAGCCGGGATCGGTGGTGTCGGCTGCGGCCGCCCTGTCCGTGGCTGCGGGCCGGGTCAGGGGCCCGGGCCAGGTGGCCTTGGGTTCGAGCACCTCGGCTAGGGGGCCGAGGTCTGACTCGCCTGCTAGTGAACGGGCGATGTACCAGTCGGTGCCATGTCGGGTTCGCCAGCCGTCGATGCCCCGCCTGGGTCGTCCTGAACTTCGGGGCGGCGCTTGCGAACGGTGCTGCTTGATCGCTTCCATTTTGGCCCGAAACCAATCTTCGCCCTGGACGAAGTGGGTCAGCTCGGCCTTACCTGAGGCGAAGCCGAGATCGAGGCTGCCGTCACTGTCGGCGAGGCTAGCCAGGTACTCCCGATGGTACGTGGCGTCGAGGACCCAGGGAACGGCCATCTGATTGGCTACGGCGTGAGCCACCCGGTGGACTTGGAGATGATCGGGGTGGCCGTAGGTGCCGTTGGCGTCGTAGCCCACGACGGCCAGAAGGTCCTCGCCAGCGACCAGCTCCACTACCTCGTCCGCGGCGACTTGCACATCGGCATTGCAGAAGGCCGCCGGATGAGAGTTGGTGGGGGTACCGGCCATGCCTGAGTCGAGGTAGCGAAGGAACTCGACCTGGTCGACCCCCAGCTCGGCGCAAGCGGCCATCGCTTCGCGGCTCCGACGCTGGTCCAACGTGTCGGGGTCGAGCTCGTCGCGAGCTTCGCCTGCCCCGCCTCGTGTGCCGTAGACCACGATGGTTCGCAGCCCGCAGGCAGCTGCCTTGGCCAGCAGCTGGCCGGTCAGCATCGCCTCGTCGTCAGGATGGGCATGGAGACACAGCAGGGTGGTCGGGGAGCTGGGGTCGCCGTGCATGGCGCCCACGGTAGTCACTTACCGGTTCGGGGTCAGCATCGACTCGACCCATCGACGGAGTGACCGACGACGGAAACCGTGCCGACGCCGCCTCACCGGTCGCCGTGCTGTAGAACCTCGGATCGCTCCAGCTCAGCGATGCGCTCCTGGCTGTAGCCGAGCATCTGAGCCAGCACTTCTCGGTTGTGCTGACCGAGGACCGGCGCAGGGTCGGCGACGCGTTCGGGCTGAGCGGAGAACTTGAATGGTGTTCCAGGCACCATCAGGTCATCGATGAAGGGGTCCTCAACCCGGCGAACCATGTTGCGCGCCTCGAAGTGGGGGTGGCCGATGGCCTCTATCGGCTCCATCACCGTGCCGAACGGCACCCGGTGGCGCTCGCAGTGCTCCACGGCATCGGTTGAGGACTCGAATGTCAGTAGCCAAGCCTGAATCATCGGGATCAGCTCGTCGGCATTTTCGACCCGAGCCTCCGGGTCGGCAAAGCGTGGATCGTCTGTGAGGTCGGGGCGACCCATGGCCTCGGTCAGGTTCGCCCACTGGCGCTGGAGCACCAGGAGGAAGCCGTAGCCATCGGCGAGCTCATAGGTGCCGATAGGGCAATAGAGCGGGTGATGGCGACCGACGCGGTTGGGGTGGAACGCTCCATTCGAGGCCGAGTACTGCGACAGCTGATCTTGCATGTGGAACATGACATCAGCCATAGCGATGTCGATGTGCTGACCCTCACCGGTTCGTTCACGGTGCAACAGCGCGTACCCGAGGGCGGCAAAGCCGTGCACCGCGGTGGAGTTGTCGGCGATGGCGAATCCCACCATCGATGGAGGACCGTCGGGGTCGCCGGTCATGTGCATCAGTCCCGACGTGGCCTGGATGACTCCGTCGAACCCGGGTCGCTGGGACCACGGGCTCGTCTCGCCGTAGGCCGAGATCGACACCATGACGAGATCGGGTTTGATCTTGCGGAGCGCCTCATAGTGCAGGCCCCTTCGTTGCAACACACCATTGGCGAAGTTCTCGATGACCACATCGACCTCGCTGACTAGATCCCGGATGACCGCAAGGCCTTCCTCGGTATTCCAGTCGACGCAGACGCTCTTCTTGCCACGATTGGTCTGGACGTAGATGCTGCTGCGGCCGTCGACGATGTAGGCGAGCTGGCGGCTTGGATCACCACCGGGTGCCAGCTCGACCTTGACGATCTCTGGGCCCATCTCGGCCAGTAACCGGGTGATCATCGGGCCCGCAAGGTACTGCGACAGGTCGAGGATTCGGTAACCCGCCAGCATCGCCTCGGTCGGCATTGTCCCCCCTAGTTGAAGTGGTGACAATACATGCTCCCACATTCAGCCGCCCTGGCCCATTTCGACGTCCTCTCACGGCGTCGAAGTTTGACGGGAGCCCCCAGAGCCACCGGTGCAGAAGATCACGGCTGGGGAATCCGGCCTCATAGAATATGAAGAATCAAACAGAGGTAGCTCGAAATGGCGAAGGCACCAAACGGAACAAGAACTCCTCGACAAACGATCCGCCGGTCGCTGACCATGGCGGTGGCCTCGCTCATACTGGTCATCCTTGGTGCTGGTCCGGCTGCCGCGACCTGGTCAGTTGTTGGTGTTGACCCCGACAGCGGTGAAGTTGGTGCAGCGATCGCGTCATGTGTTCCTGCGTACGCACTCGGTGACTTGGAAAAGCCGTTGAGCCTTCTCGCCCTTGCTCCTGGAAAGGGAGTGGGCGTTTCGCAGGCGCTAGTCAACGATGATGTTCCACCGGTGATGCTGCAAATGCTGATCGATTCATCTTCAGCAGCCGACGTCATCGCCGCAGTGAGTAGCGAGGACTTCGATTCGGACCGAGCGGTTCGTCAGCATGGCGTCGCCACGCTCAACGGTGGTTCAGCTAGCTATACGGGCGAGGAAACCGACGAGGTCAGCGGGGACCTTCAGGCACAGAATGTGGCGGCTCAGGGCAACACGTTGGTCAGCGAAGAAGTGGCCACCAATGCGCTCGCTGGGTTCCAAGATCCTGCGCATCCCGATCTCGCAGCCCGGCTTGTCGCGGCCCTTCAGGCTGGCTCTGATGCGGGTGGCGACTCGCGCTGCGGCGCCCAGACCGCGCTGTTCGCCGAGGTGGTTGTCGTTGCCCTGGCGGATGACCCGAGCGAACCAACCGTGATGCTACTAACGACTGTTGACAAGGGAAGCGGGCTAAACCCCGTGGATCTCCTGACCGCAGAATTCGAAAAAGGCCAGCGACAAAACAGCATTCTGCTGGCAACCGACACATCACCGCTGGTATGGATCCTTCTGATCGTTGGCGTCGTTGCGATGCTTGCCGCAACCGCCATCGGGGTAGTTATTTGGAAGTTTGTACGACGATCGCGCCGCACCTCGTAACGACGTTCGATTCCGCTCTCTCCGTTGCGGCCTCGGGAACGACGAAGGCCGACCCTTGCGGATCGGCCTTGAGCGTTTGAATCACTGGGATTCAAAGTTGGTGGCGGGGGTAGGATTTGAACCTACGACCTTCGGGTTATGAGCCCGACGAGCTACCTGACTGCTCCACCCCGCGTCGAAGTGACCTTCATCTTAGCGTCAGTCTCGCAACCCTCCACATGATTCGGCTCGATTCGCATTTCCGGCGAGCCTGCGCCTGATGGCAGACTCGTCGCCATGTTCGCTCCGCTAAAAGATGTCCGGGTTATCGACCTCACCCATGTGCTCGCCGGCCCCTACTGCACTCAGCTGTTGGCCATGCTCGGCGCCGAGGTCATCAAGGTTGAACCTCCCAACACCGGTGACCTGACCAGGTTTGGCGGGGCCATACCGGAGCTCAACGATGAGCTGCTCGGGTTGGCGTTCTGCACGCAAAACACCGACAAGTCATCGATGACCATCAACCTCAAGGAACCGGAGGGCATCGAGATCGTCAAGCGCCTGGTGGCCGACGCTGATGTTTTTGTCGAGAACTACCGGCCCGGGGTCGCCGGGCGGCTCGGCCTGGGCTACGAGGCGCTGCTGGAGGTCAATCCGACGCTGGTCTACGTCTCGCTGACCGCCTACGGACAGGATGGCCCCATAGGCCACCGCCCGGCCTACGACCACGTGGTGCAGGCCATGTCGGGGATCATGGAGACCACTGGCACCGAGGAAACAGGACCAATCAAGGTCGGCGCCCCCTATGTCGACTACGCAGCCGGCCAGAAGGGCGCTTTCGCCACCACGGCGGCGATTATGGAACAGCGCCGCACCGGTGAGCCACAGCGGGTCGACAACGCCATGCTCGACACCACACTGCTGCTGATGGCCAACACGCTCACCGCCACCGCCAACACCGGCAAACGGCCGGCCAAATTGGGCAACCAGGCGGCGAGCGGGTCGGCTTCTTCTGGCTGTTTCGAAACCGCCGACGGGCTGCTGGCGATCGCCGCCAACAACGATCGCCAGTTCGGCGATCTGTGCCGAGGCATCGACAGACCGGACCTGGCTGAAGATCCCCGGTTTTCCAAGATGTCGGCACGGCAGGCCAATCCCGCCGAATTCAGAGACCTGCTTCAGGCTTCACTGCTGGGCCGCTCGGCTGATGAATGGGAAGCGATCCTCGACCCGCTCGGCGTTCCAGCCAGCAGGGTGCGCTCGCTCGACGAGCTGATGGATGGCGGCCAGCCCCAGGCCCGCCAGCTGTTGACCGAGGTAGAAGTTGGGGGCCGACAGGTCCAGCTGCCAACCCTCGGGGTCAAGATCAACGGTGAGGCACCCGGCCCGGTCGCTCCCCCGCCGCGGCTTGGGGCCGACAACGATCGTTTGCTGGCCGATCTCGGCTATAGCCACGAGGCGATCGCCGCCCTGCGTAAGACCGGCGCTATCTAGCCGAGGGGACAAACCAAGGGCAGCGCGACGGCTCAACAGGACCCCAAAAACCAAGGAGGCACCCTTGGAGGGTGCCCTTGGCTTGCTTGTTTTCCTAGCTACTTACTCAGGCCCTCGGTGGTCGGTGCTAACGGACCACACCAGAGGGTGTAGCCGTCGCAGCGCTAGGTTTCTGCGACGACCACACCCAGGGGCGGCCCTCGTCAGGATTGTGGTCACCGACGAGGGTCAGGTCCTCAGCTTCGAGCACGGCGGAAGAAGATCGAAGAGATGAGGACCCAGTTTTTGTGCCTTAGCCGAAGTAAGCGACGACGGCGATGGTGTTCGAGAATGAGGCTGCCCCGAGGGCGGCGACGGCGGAAAGTGAGACAAACAGACGACGAGACATTAAGATAACTCCCAGCAGATAAGTGTGGCTTCGTTGTTGAACTTGATAGCAGCTTGTCTTTCGCCTATCTCCAGTTCATCTCTATTTGAGCCATCCGTCGGGCCAAACCATGGGGCCAAGGTTTGAAGACAGCCTCTGACCAGGGGTTTTGTAGGGCCATGCCCCGTGACATCTTTTCCGGAAGAAATTCGCTCACGAGCTTTTTCTGGTCCGCAACGACACGCCACGGTCTCGTAATCCGGCGATGTCCCGCTTGATTGTTCGGTCGCTGACCGACAAAGCGTCGGCCAAATCGACGATCCGGATTAGGCCTCCCTGCTCTTCGGCCTCTTCGGTTAAGCGCTGAATACGTCGTTGACGACGTTTTGTCAGCTGTTCGACCGTCCAGTCCTGAGGTTCGGTGACCGTGAGGACAACGTCGACATATTCGTTCGAATGCAAAGCACGTCCCATCGGAGCGTCGATGGCCGGTACCTGCATCTCGACGGTCGACACGAAGCGCCGCTCGTATGCCTCCAGGATCTGCACGTGCTCCTGGACCGTCGACCATGAACGCTCAACAAGGTCCTGCGGCACTCCCACCAGAGAGGTGGTCAGCAGCTCGTGGGCCAAGCTGAACTGTGCTGATGCCACCGCTTCGTCGCCAAGCTTATGGAACACGGTTCCGCACAACCAGGCGGTGAGATGGGTCTCCTCGGTGTCGGCGGTATTCAGCTCCATCGCCCGGTTTCCGAAGGTGGAAGCCCGAGGCAGGTCTTCGAGCATCAGGGACGCATAGGCCCGGTTGGCCAGTGCGCTCGGCAATACGGTCTCGAGCGAATAGGTTTCGGCCAGTTCAAGAATTCGATCGAGATGCACGATCGCCGCTCGCCAGTCGCCACCGTCCATGTCGAGTTTCGACAGCACCCTGCGGACCTCGACCTCGCCGTACGCATCGGTGTCGGCGCTGGCTCGGGCCAGTAGATCGTTCAGGCGACGACGAGCTAAGCGGCGTCGACCGTGGCGACGATCGACGCTGGACAGCACACACATGGCGAGACACTCGAGCGGCGTATCGCCGACCGAACGAAAGTAAACCGCAGCCGACGAGGCCAGATCGGCAGCGACGGCGTCATCGCCCAGCAGTTTGTGGTTCAGGTTGGCCGAGTTCAGCTTCACAAAGGCCTCGCCCCGGCCAAGATCAAGCGAACCAAAGACTTCGGTGGCATCGGCAAAGTATTCGAGCGCCCGGCCACCCTGACCTCGGGCCATGCTGCTCGAAGCCAGATTCACCAGGCTTGCCCCCTCACCCATGCGATAACCGATCGCTCGGCTCAGCTCCAGGGTGGTAGCAAACAGCTGCTGGGCGTCGGCGAACCGGCCGACCCTCGATTTGGCTCCGGCCTGGTAGTTCAGGGCCTCGATCTTTCCTCGATGATCCCCGATCGTTTCCGCTTCGGCGGCGGCCCTAGCTAGGTGCTGCTCGCCGGTTTCGTAGTCGAGTAGATCGACCAGCGCCTTACCGAGGATGGTTTCAGCCGCGACCATGGCCGCAGAGTCGGTAGCGACCTGCATCGCTTCGGTGGCATGGTCGACCGCTCGCTTGTACTCGCCAGCCCGATAGCGAGCGACGGCCACTGCGGTCAGCAGACCGTCGTAGGCCTCCCCCGCCTGCTTGGCCCGATCGATGAAGCCGAGCGCCAGCCTGGCCCCTTCGCCTGGCTTGTCGGTGTTGATCAGCAACCAGACTTCTCGTTCAGCCAAGGCCAACTCGGTAGGCAAAGGCAGATCCACTTCTCGAAGCCGTTTCAGCAGCATTGTCTGTTCGCTGCGCCTGCCGAGAACGTCGAGGGCGGATTCGAAGGCCAGGAGATCCTTGGCTCGGACGACCATGTCGAGGCCCAGTTCTTCGGCGGCGTCATCGGCCTGACCGAAGTGGTCGGCGGCGGTCCGATAGCCATTGACCGCCAGCGCTTCCTGAGCCGCCACCAGATGCCAGCGGTGAGCGTCGGACATACGACCGGCCAAACGGGCGTGATAGGCCAGCTGCTCAGAATGGCGCGTACTTGCGCCCTGCAGTGCCTCTCGCTCGATGGCCTCTCGCTCGATGGCCTCATAGATACGTAGATGGATTGCCGCCCGTTCGTCGGCCTGCATCAGGGCATAAACCACTCGCCGGGTTTGATCGTGGGTAAAGCGGCAGATGCCAGACTCGTCATCGACGACAAAACCCTGGCCGGACACCGCCGACAACGCTTCGAGGGTGATCCGACGTTCTAGGCCGGCGATCTCAGCCACCATGCGCGACGGCGCCGGTTCAGCCAGCGTGGCCAGGGCCCGCAGCACTGCAAGCTTCTCCCCATCGAGGGCGTTGATCCGGCGCTCCAGCGACTTCACGACCGTGGCAGGCAACTCCAGCGAGCCGAGGCTTGTGTCGTCCTGGTCGTCGTCGTAAATGGTGTTGCCCGGGTTGCGGATCGATTCGAGTATGTAGAGCGGGTTGCCGTCGGTCTGCTCCACCAGCTCGGCCACGCTCGACCCTCGGGGACCGGCGGGGCCGGCCTCGACAGCAATCAGCTCCCGGACTTCAGCGTCGTTCAGTGGACCGACCACCAGTCGGCTGGCCGATGCCAGCGCCTCAAGCTTGGAGATCCCCGACCACACAGAATGGGATTGCTCAGCCTCGAACCGCCGGTAGGTAAGGCACAGCAGCACACCGCTTCTTGCCAGGCGGCTGCCGAGTTGACCGAGTACCTGCATCGAGTCGTCGTCGCACCAGTGAATGTCTTCAAGCACGACAAGGGTCGAACCAAGGCCCCCCTGGGCCAGAATCACCCTGGCCAACGCCTCACTCATACGAGACGGCTCTTCGTCGGGATGCAGCGGCATGTTCGAGTCGCCACCGTCGATCAACCTCGACAGCTCGGGCAGCACCTCTGCCGCCTGGCGAAGCCATACCGGCTCGACCACTTCCATAAGATGCTCGGCCCGGAGGCCGGTCACCGTGGTGACCAGAACCTCCCGCAGCGCCTCGTAGGGCCGCATCTTGCTCAACTCGCTATGACCGGCTTGCAGAACCCGTATGCCTCGCCACTCGGCGGCCTCGACGAGTTCTTCCATCAGCCTGGTCTTACCGATTCCTGGGTTGCCCTCGACCAGCACAACGCCGCCTGCGCCGTTGACCAACTCATCGACTCGCCCTCGCAGCAACGCCAGCTCCCCAGAGCGGCCGATGAGCGCGCTGGACGAGGGGTCGGCCTGCAGTTCCTTTGGCGCTGGTGGCGGGGCATCGGTCTTGATGCGCTCCATCAACTCGACGGTCTCGGCTGAGGGCTCGACGCCAACCTCGGATTTCAGCACCCTGCGGCAGACGTCGAACTGGCGCTGGGCGGCCGAGGCCTGGCCGAGCAGAGCGTGCAGTCGCATGACCTCTCGATGGAGGTCTTCGCGAGCTGGCTCCTGTTGAACCAGGGTCGCGGCGAATCGCAGCGCCACGTCGTACTGAGATCGCGACTTGTGCAGGTTGATCAGATGCCCAAGGGCCCCGTGGTAGCGGTCGCTTATTCTGGCTCGTTCCGGCTCGATCCAGTCGTCGTAGTGACCAGATAGAAAGTCGCCGGGGTATTCGGCCACCACCGCTGAGAGCCGATCGGCCAGCACCCCTCGAAGCTGCCTGGTTCGGATCTCCCGCTCAAACTCGACGAGCTGGTTCTCGAAATCCTCGGAGTCGACCGAGATCGGATGATCGCTTGTGACCTGGACCGAGCTCGGCGTCGCGACCAGCAGCTCGGGAATCCCAGCCGCCGATGTGGCGTTCTTTATCTGCCACAGCGAGTTACTCAGCCGTTTACGCGCTCGATCTTCAGGCAACTCCGACCAAAATCTTCCAGCTAGCAGGTCCCGAGTCTGAGGCCGTTCGCGATGAACGATCAGATAGCTGAGCAGCGAAACGGCCTGTGGCGGTAAGGATTCGAGCGCGTACTCGCCAAAGCTGACGCTGAAGCCGCCTAGCAGGCGGACTGCGATCGTGTTGGGCTCCACGCAACCACAGTAATCAACAAACGACTACATCCGGAAGCGAAGCAGCGTAAGACTTTAATTTTGCCCCGACGCCGACGCCAAATTTGCGACGGGATCTGCCTGGTTGAAGCTAGGTCGCTGCTTGGAACGGGACCTGGCAAAAGCCATGGTTGCAATAGCCACCGGGGTTCTTGGCCAGGTACTGCTGGTGGTAGTCCTCGCCGTAGTAAAAGCCGTCCGATGGGGCGATCTCGGTGGTGATCTGGCCAAACCCACCTTCGGTCAGCATCGCCTGATAGGCCTCTTTGCTGGCCATTGCCGCGGCGAGCTGTTCCGGGCTGGTGGTGTAGATGGCGGAGCGGTACTG
>JBOEHD010000050.1:0-4068 GCA_050633745.1 Acidimicrobiales bacterium | reverse complement strand
CAGGGCTACGAGACCATGGAGGGCGCAAGCGGCGACGACTGGATCTCCGGCGCCCAGTCGATGCGGGCCTACATGCGGGGCGCCCAGATCGCCGGGATCATGGGAGAGCACGTGCGCTCGCTCGGCTGGGGCGCTCGTAGCCAAACCAACAAAGATTCCGACGTGCTGCATATCCCGCTGGTGCTGCAGGCCGGGCTGGGGGAGATGAGCCGCATCGGTGAACTGGTTCTCAACCCGTTTGTCGGTCCCCGTTTCAAGTCGGTGGTGCTCACCACCGACATGCCCCTAACGCCGGACCGCCAGATCGATTTCGGCCTGCAGGACTTCTGCACCAAGTGCACAAAGTGCGCTCGCGAGTGTCCGTGCGGGGCCATCCCGTTCGGCGACAAGATCATGTTCAACGGCTACGAAACCTGGAAGCCCGACGTCGAAAAGTGCACCAAGTACCGACTGGGCAACCAGAGAGGCGCGGCATGTGGCCGCTGCATGAAGACCTGCCCATACAACACCGAGGGTGTGCTCTCCGAGCGACCGTTCCTATGGTCGGCCATCAAGCTGCCGTTCACCCGCAAGTTCATAGCCAACCTGGATGACCGAGTTGGCAACGGCTCGATCAACCCACTGAAGAAGTGGTGGCTCGACCTCGAGTGGAAGGACGGGCAGGCCATCGAGGCCGAGAAGGGCACAAACGCTCGCGACCTTGACCTCGACGGTGGGCGTATCGCCGACAAGCAGAAGATCGCCATCTATCCACCTGACGTTCTGCCACCGGGTGACGCCATCGGCGTGCCGGTCAAACTGATCCGCAAGGATGCGGTCGAACGAGGCGAGGCCGCCGAGAGTCCCCGCGCCGCCCGACGGCGAATCGGGGCCCGAAGTCGGTCGTGAAACGATAGGGGACCTTTGGGCCTACCGGCTCCGGCGGCGGTTGATTAGCCTTCGACTGTGGACGATATTGTTATCCGTACCAGCGGCCTGACCAAACTCTTCGGCCCGGTTAAGGCACTTGACGGCCTCGACCTAGAGGTCTCCAAGGGCGAGGTGTTCGGCTTCCTCGGCCCAAACGGTGCAGGAAAGTCGACCACGATTCGGATCCTGCTCGACCTGGTGCGCCCAACCGCAGGCACGGCCGAAGTGTTCGGTCAGCCACCGCACCGCCACCGCCCGGAAACGCGAGCTGGCATTGGTTACCTGCCAGGCGAACTGCGCATGCCGGGACGAGCGACCGCCGGAGAGTATTTGCACTACCTGACCCGACTGCGCCACGGCCGAGGTAACGACCAGATCGCCGCCTTGGCCGAGCGGTTCGATCTTAACCTGGGCCGGCCGATCGCCAAGCTGTCTAAGGGCAACAAGCAGAAGATCGGTGTTGTCCAAGCCTTCATCCACCAGCCGGATCTGTTGATTCTTGATGAGCCAACCAGCGGCCTCGACCCGCTGCTCCAACACGAGTTCCAAGATCTCATGAAGCAGCGCTGTACTGAAGGTGCGACCGTGTTCATGTCATCCCACGTGCTCAGCGAGATCGAACACGTCGCCGACCGGGTGGCCATCATCCGGGCCGGAAAGCTTGTCGACATCGAAGACATCACCACCTTGCGCCATCGAGCCGGGCAAGAGGTGGAACTGCGATTCGCCGAACCGGTAGATATCGCAGCCTTCGAGCGGCTGGCTGGCGTTAGCGACCCCTCGGTTACCGTCGATAGTCGCAGGGACAGCGGCGGCGGTGATAGCGGCACCTGGGTGCTGCGCTGTGTACTGCGAGGCGAGCCTGATGAGTTACTCAAAGTCGCAGCCCAGCATCGGATCGTGGGCTGGAACGCCGCTGACCGCGACCTGGACGACCTGTTCCTCGACTACTACCGCGATGCGGCCCCCGGTCCCGATCCCGTCGCCGAGCCGAAAGTCAAGAGCCATGCGTGATCTCGTTCCGGTGTTCTTCGAAGTCGTACTGCGGCGACGGCGGTCGTCGCTGCTGTGGGCCCTGGCCCTGGCGGCCATCAGCGCCATGTATCTCAGCTTCTACCCGTCTATGGGAGGCAACGCCATGGACGATCTGGTGGCTGGCCTTCCGGAAGAGATGGTGACCGCGCTCGGCTACGAGACCATCGGCACCGCCGGAGGCTGGGTTACCAGCACTGTCTACGGGCTTCTTGGGCCAGCGCTGCTACTAGTTTTTGCCATCTCTCTCGGGGCTCAGCTCGTCGCAGGCGAAGAAGAGGCAGGCACCCTGGAACTCGAAGCCACGGCCCCTGTGTCGCGTCTTCGGTTGCTCAGCGAGCGACTGGGGGCGCTGGTCAGCCTGGTCTTGTTGCTGGTGGCGGTGGTGACCGTCGTTAGTTTCGCCTTCATCTACGCACTCGACATGGATGTGCCAATCGATCGTTTGCTGGCAGGCAGTGCGGGGCTTTTCCTGCTGGTGTTGGGATTCGGCTCGGTGGCCTTTGGGATTGGCGCAGCCACCGGTCGACGGTCCCTGGCGCTTGGCGTGACCGCGGCGCTGGCGGTGACGGCCTTCATGTTTGACGCTCTTGGACCGGTGGTCGATGTTGGCTGGATGTCCCGGATCTCACCCTTCTACTGGTATCTGGGGCAGGACCCGCTGATAGACGGCTTCGACTGGGCCGGCCTCGCCAAGCTGGCGGTGATTCCTGTACTTGCCGCCGCCATCGCCGCCGCCATGTTTCCCCGCCGCGATCTGGTGGTGTAACCGGCCACGCTCCGGGACCTCCGACTCTGTTGCACGATCGCCACAGCGAGGAGGATCGATCCATGAGCGATGGCACCGGAGAACTCGAGGAACTGACCGCAGACGAGTGCTGGCGGCTCTTAGCCCGCCAGACGGTTGGCCGGCTGGCGGTGTCGGTCAACAACAAGCCGGACATCTTTCCCGTCAACCACAGGGTCGACGATGACACCATCGTCATCCGGACCGCGGCAGGCATGAAACTGGCTGCCGCAACCCTTGCCACTGCGGTGGCCTACGAGGTCGACGACATCGACGAGATGCGGCACACCGGCTCCAGCGTGGTGATCAGAGGCCAGGCGATCGAGATCGAAAATCTCGACGAGTTGATGGAGGCCGACGGTCTCAAGGTCGAGCCGTGGGCCGGCGGCTCCAAGAATCGTTACCTGCGGATCGTGCCATCACATGTCTCCGGTCGCCGAATCTCGGCCCACTGACCGACCAAACCCCCCAAAACACGGCCTAAATCACCGTCATTAGCGCTTCTCCATAACTTCTACAGGTCTTCTTCAAGTCTGACGGCTTGAAATCCTGGATGGTTGAAGGAACGACGAGCCCAACAGCGGCTCGCACCTACCAACTGGAGAAACGCAATGACCATTACCGAGCAGAACAGCACCAAACCAGCCGACAACGGCGTGAACGTCGAAGCCCTCCTCGGAGCCCGAGAAGCGATGACCGGGATGCCCGAAGCGGCTGCCTTCACCTTCCGAGCTGCCTGCCAGTGGGCCAACGGCACCCACAGCCGAACCACCATCGAAAAGTTCTTCGGTGTCGGTGAGGAACAGAGCCACCGTCAGCCGTTTGTGCTCGACACCGATCACCCCGAGATCTTCGCCTCCGAAGACAATGGTGTGACCCCGCCGGAAATGGTCCTTGCTGGCCTCGCCGGTTGCCTGACCGCAGGCATCGCATCTGTTGCCCAAAACCGGGGCATCCAGCTCAACTCCGTCAGCGCCAGCATCGAAGCTCAGATGGACCTTCAGGGCATCTTGGGTATTGACGCCGACGTGCGAAATGGCTTCGGAGCCATCGCCGTTCGTTACGAGATCGATGCCGATGCTTCCAGCGATGAAATCAAGGCCGTCGTAGCCCAGAGCCAGAAGCGCTCGGNNCATCATCGCCAACCCAACGGCGGTGACGGTTGAAGTCGCCTGATCCCGAACACCCCGATCCCGAACAGTACTGAGTCCGACGGCGCCCGCTCCCTACATCGGATGCCGTCGGACTCAAAAACCTCAGAACACCCAGGAACTACGAGCAGGAATCCGAGAAGGAGCAGGCAATGGCTACAAGAACGACGGTCACCATCATCGGAGCAG
>JBOEHD010000049.1:2753-10822 GCA_050633745.1 Acidimicrobiales bacterium | reverse complement strand
GCCCCGACTTCCCGACCAAGGCTCAGATTCTGGGTCGGGTCGGCATTCGCGATGCGTACCGTACCGGTCGTGGTTCGGTCCGTATGCGTGCTGTGGCCGAGATCGTCGAGGGTAAGAACTCAGATCAGATCATCGTCACCGAGGTCCCGTATCAAACGTCGGTTGAGCAGATCGCCCGCAAGACCGCCGAGCTGGTCGAGCGGGGCGACATGGACGGCCTGCGAGAGATCCGCAACGAGTCGGCCAAGGGCAATACCCGCCTGGTGTTCGAACTCAAGCGCGACGCCAACTCACTGGTGGTGCTGAACAACCTCTACAAGTACACCCCGATGCAGACCACGTTCAGCGTGAACATGGTGGCCCTGGTCGACGGCATCCCTCGCACGCTGAACCTGCGTGAAGTGCTGGTTGCCTATGTCGAGCATCAGCGGGAAGTGGTGCGGCGTCGGAGCGAGTTCCGGCTGTCAAAGGCCAACGCCCGAGCCCACATCATCGAAGGTCTGCTGCGAGCACTCGACCTGATCGACGAGATCATCGCCGCCATTCGGGCTAGCGAGGATCGTGGCGAAGCTCGTCAGAAGTTGATGGGGGAGGGTTTCGAGTTCTCCGAAGCCCAGGCCAACTTCATCCTCGACATGCAGCTTGGCAGGCTCACCCGCCTGGCTCGCATCGAGCTGGAAAGCGAACTCGGCGAGCTGCGTACGACCATCGAATACCTCGAAGGCCTACTGGCCGACCAGGTCTTGCTCGACGGTGTCATCAAAGAAGAGATGACAGCCATCGCCGACGAATTCGCCACACCACGTCAGACCATTCTGATCAACGATCCCGGCGAGCTCGACATCGAAGATCTCATCGATGACGAAAACCTCGTGGTCACCCTTTCGTCGAGCGGCTACATCAAGTCGGTCTCGATCGAAGAGTTCCGCACACAGGGTCGCGGCGGGCGCGGTGTAACCGCGGCCAAGCTCAAAGACGATGACGACGACATTGTCGATCAGCTGCTGCACACCACCGCCCATGCATACCTGCTGTTCTTCAGCAACCGGGGCAAGGTCTATCGCATCAAGACCCATGAGATTCCGGTGTCTAGTCGCACCTCTCGAGGCACCGCGCTGGTCAACCTGTTGCAACTGGAGTTCGAAGAGAAGATCCAGGCTGTGGTCGACACGCGCGACTACGAAACCAACCGCTTCCTGTTCTTCGCCACCCGCTTCGGTCGGGTTAAGAAGACGCTGTTCACCGCTTACGATTCGTCGCTGAAGGCGGGTCTGATCGCAATCAAGCTGAATGACGGCGACGAGTTGGTGTCGGTCGTTCCAACCAACGGTGAAGACGACATCTTCATGACCAGTCGTCGTGGCCAGGCGCTGCGATTCTCCGAAGAAGATGTCCGGCCAATGGGTCGCACCGCGGCCGGCGTTGTTGGCATGAAGTTCCGTGAGGGCGACAGTCTCGTCAGCTGCGATGTGTTCTCTGGTGAAACCGAGTTCCTGGTTGTTACCAGCGAAGGCTTCGGCAAGCGAGTTGACCCCGAACAGTTCACTCGTAAAAAGCGCTCCGGACTCGGTGTTCGCGGCATCGGGGTGAACGAAAAGAAGGGCGAAGTGATCGGCGCCATGTTTGTCGCTCCCGAGGACGAGATCATGGTGATCTCCGACGGCGGCGTGATCATTCGCACCACGGTCGGCGACATTTCTCTGCAGGGTCGTGACGCCACCGGCGTGACGGTCATGAATCTCGGTGAGGGAGAAAAGGTTTCCGCTCTCGCTCGCCTGTTCACCGTCGAGGAGGAAGAAGGCGACGAGGGCGAAGGCAACGACGGTGAAGGCGATTCGGGTGAAGCGATCGACGGCGATTCTGCCGATGACGCTCAGGCTGAGGCCGACGATTCGGCTAGCGCAGAGTCCGACGAGGACGATGGTGGCGCCGAGTCGAATGGTTCGGGCGCCGACGAGTCTGAATAACGTTTGCAGCTAGCCCGGCCGCTAACCCCTGTGGGAGGCGGCCGGGACCGCTTCGGTCGGTTGTCGACCCGTTCCTATCGCCGATCTCGGTCGGCCATCTGACGTCTTTGGAATGGGAAGGACATATGAGTGTCTTGGATCGCTGCGGCCCTGAGTGGCTGCGGAGTGATCGCGGGTCGATAGTGCCGCTTCTGGCCGTGGTGCTGCTGGTTTTGGCCATGGTTACGGGCACTATCGGGCTAGCTACGCAGCATTATGTGCGCCTGGCCAGAGCCCAGTGGGCCGCCGACGCTGCCGCCCTAGCTTCGGCCGCAGTGGGGCTGTCGGGCAGCGATATCGATTCGGCTCGGGCGTTGGCAGAGGCCAACGGGGCGGAGCTGGTTTCGGTGTCGGTAGTCGACCCGACCGGCGGTTCCGGCGCTGGTCCGACACCTCTGTCGTCGGTTGTGGTGGTGGAGGTCGAACTCGGGGGCCTGCGAGCCCGTTCGGCGGCTAGACGCTTCGCAATGGCAGAGGGTTAGGCCTGGCCGCGGTGCGCTGGGCTGCGAATCCCCGACGAGCGCTTAACTAAAGGCAAAAGATAGTTAGCAATGCGCCAGCTCGCGACCTACATGTGGCATATTCGTACCGTACACTGAGAGGCTGTATGAGCGCTGAAGACAACTCATCGGCCGAATCGGCTGACATTGGTGAGGCGCTCGTTGCCGCGCTGGGCTTTGAGCCCACCGAAGGCCGCAAGCGGCGAGGCGGTTCCGGGGCGGCAAATGAAGAAGAACCGTCGGTTGATGACGCCTTCACCGTGGTAGCCAGCGGCTCACCCGACGAAGGTTCGGTGAAGACCGGCTCGGTTGCTGACGGTGACTCCGATGTCGCTTCTGCCAGCAAAGCAATTACCGATCTAAAGGCACTTGCCCAACCGGCCGTCACCGTGGTCAACGGAGACAACGGTGCTGACTCCAAGCTCAATACCGACTCGAAGTCCGGTAGCGACTCGAAATCCAGTTCTGGTTCCACGTCCGGTACCGATTCCAAAGTTGCTGCCGATTCAAAGACTGCTGTCGAATCCAAGTCGGGCAATGGGTCTGGCAGCCAAGCGGCAGACGAGACCAAAGATCGCACCCAGTCGGGCCAGTCTCGGAAGTCGAAGCGGCGTCGCAACCGCAACACCGCCTCGGACGCTTCAAAGAAGACCCAAGGTCCAGCCAAGATGGCCGACAAGCCGCCCTCATCTGCCAAGGATGCCGACAGTGGCGCCAGCGTTGATGCCGATGACGGTCGCCCCGCGCCGAGCAAGAACGTGACGGCCAAGGTCGACGCGATCACAGCAGACGCGGTTAAGGCAGTTGCTGAGAAGTCCCAGGCGGACATTGACTTGGATAAGGCTTGGGAAGAATCTCAGGCCGAAGCCAAGGCTGAGACCATCAAGTCGGAAGCCGTGGCTAATGCCAAGACCGCCAGCAAACCAGATGCCGATGTGGCAGACGATGCTGGTCGCTCCGCCGAGAAGTCCCCCAACAACCTGTTCGATAATGCGGCCGCCAGAACCGCAGCCGAAGCGTCTGAGACCAAGGGTTCTAGCGCCGACGGGCCAATGGCCGATGCCGCCGCAGTGACCGGCGATATTGCCGACATCATCCAGCCGAGCGACCAGCCACCGCCTCCCTCTGCCGCCGACGCCATCAAGGTTACGCAGCCCGCGCCCGGTGAGAAAGCGCCTGCGGCGGCCAGCGGTTCCAACGTTGATGAGTTGCTGGCCGATTCGCTAACCGAGGTGCCGAGTGCACCGCCGACGATGCCATCGTCTCCTGTCGCCGAGCAGGCTGACGTCACCGCGGTGGCCAAGGTCGACCCTGCGCCGGGGAAAGAACAGCAGGCAGCATCGGCCAAAGCCGCAGCAAAGGCCGAAGCGCCTCCAGCCGAGCTCAAGTCGGCGCCAGCGAAGGCCGAGGCACCCCCAGCGGCGCCGCCGACCAAAGAAATGCCCAAGCGAGGGCTGGAAGTCAAGGACGACGAGATCGCCGCGGCGGCCGCAGCNNCGCCATATCGACCCGTGGTCGGTGCTGACCTTCTCGGTGCTGTTCCACCTGAGCGTGTTCGCCGCTCTTTTGTTGGCCAGTGTGCTGGTTTGGAACGCCGCCGAGGCCGCGGGCACGATCGAGAATATGGAAGCGTTCATCCTGGACCTTGGCGACTACGAGACGTTCGAAATCAAGGGCGACGTGGTCTTCCGAGCGGCGGTGGCGATCGCCGGCATTCTGACGCTGGCATCATCGGTTCTGCTGGTGTTGCTGACCGTGGTGTTCAACCTCATCTCCGACCTGGTTGGCGGCATTCGCCTGACCGTGATCGAAGAAGAGACCGTGCGGGTGAGGCGCAAGAAAACGAATTAGCACTGGATGGGGCACGGCGAGCGGGTTCTCCGCGGGTGTCACATTTGCTCAGGTCTACCTTCGGCCAACGAAATCGGTAGCGGAGCGGTCCGCAAACCGATACCGTTGTCTGCCGCTGGGGCTATAGCTCAGTTGGTTAGAGCGCACCCCTGATAAGGGTGAGGTCACAGGTTCAACTCCTGTTAGCCCCACGTAAAACCCGCTAGAAGTCGCCAAGGCTTCGGCGGGTTTTGTGCTTCTTGGGGCGCGCTCGCTGCTTGGTTTCGTCGCCAAGGCGCCGAAGTCTTGATCGTCCCGTCAGCGCGATCAGCGGACTTGCGGGAGTACATTCCAAACACACCAAGACCGACCGACTCGACGCCGAACTGCTCGCCCGACTGCCAGTTCTGCGCGGTGGCGTAGGCCAGCGGAGTCCTGAGTATCCAGTCGGTTGGAACGCACGAGTCGGTAGCAGTTGCTGCCTATACGGGTGGTTGCCCGGCGTCAATCGGATTCGCGGCAGTGGTAAGTCGATTTGCCTGACCCGCAACCCATCACTCCCTGACTGCGTTTTAGGGTCTGACAACTCACGTGAGACCGAGGATCAAGATGCACACAGTTAGATATCGGAATAGGTTCGCCGGCGGCGTCGTTGCGGTGACAATCATAGGACTGCTCTGTACGGTGATCGGAGCCTGGGTGGCTCACAGCCTGCTGGCGGCGTCGGCAGATTCGATACATTCCCAGACCGGCGACGAGGCTCTGTCCGGTGGTGCGGCGCAACCGATGCTGGGCCAGGAGGAGCAGGAAACTGCCGCAGCGGCACCCCTGCTGGCTGTGGAACCTAGCGAGGACTACGGCGGTAGTTGGGTCGGTGACGGCGGATTTGTCCGGGATGGTGTCACCGATGAAGCCATGATGGATCAAGTCGATGCGGCCGAGCTGGATACCCAGCTCGTCGAGTGGAGCGAAGCGGAGCTCGAAACGGTCATGGACCGTATGAATGCCGCTGCCACAGCAGATCCCGAAGCATTTGCGGGCACAACCGGTTGGTACGTCGATCTGATCACCAATGCTGTTGTGGTCGAAACCGCCAACGCTGCGGGCCTGTCGGCTTACCTGGAACAGGCGGGTTTGAGCACCGAAGCCCTTACCTTCACCGACGCGGTCGAAAGCTGGCAGACCGTGAGTTTGCAGGGAGCAGAACGCTACGAAACCCAATTTACTGTCGGAACTGGGCTTTGCTCGATTGGGTTTGCTGTCGAAGGTGGGTTTGTTACAGCCGGCCACTGCACAGAAGACATCGGCCGTCGCGTATGGAACAGCACACAGACCGAATTGATCGGCCACGTTGAGCGGAGAAACAATGTCGGGGGTGACGCGGCCTTTATTCGGCTGGATCCGGGACACGTTGTGCGTCCAGAGATCAAGACCGACAGCGGTACTGTCGAGATCCACGGGTCTCTCAATGCCCCGGTTGGCGCCACCGTTTGTCGATCAGGCGCCTCCACCGGAACTCGTTGCGGACCACTCATAACACGCAACTCGTCTGAGCTTCTCAACGGCGTGCTCAAGACAAACATGGTCAGGGCCGGCATGTGCTCCACCATTGGAGATTCTGGCGGTCCTCTCTATTGGGGCAACCAGGCCCAAGGGGTTTTGGCGAGAACCAATTCCTCCTGTGAAGACCTCCAACCAAACGCGTGGAGCTCCTTTCACCCGGTCAACGAAATTCTCAGCGAGTGGGGGTTGACGCTAAAAACCGCCGGCGGCAATCCTCCGCCGGGGCCTGGGCCGGTTGAGCCTCCGCCTGGGCCGGTTGAGCCTCCGCCTGGGCCGGTTGAGCCTCCGCCTGGGCCTGGGTTTGTGTTGCGGGCTGGGCATTCGGGTAAGTGTTTGGAGGCTGCTGGTGGTGTTGTTGTTCAGCGGACTTGTAGCGGTGCTGCGTCGCAGCGTTTCACCGAGAATGCCGCCGGTGGAGGGATTGTGTTGGTGGCCTCGAATGGCCAGTGTGTTGGTCCGCTCGACGGGAGTCGTGCCAATGGCGCCAAGATCGTCACGTCGTCTTGTGGTGGTGCGGGTCAGGCGTTTGTGCGGAGTGGGGATCGGTATCGCGGGGTTGATTCGAATCGGTGTCTCGACATTCCCGGTAGTGGTTCCGCCGATGGTGTTCAGGTGATTCAGTGGGATTGCCATAACTCAGCAAACCAGAAGTTCACCCGAAACGACGCAGCGCCTGGTCCTGGTCCGGTTGAGCCGCCACCGGCTCCTGGTAATGCAGCGTTGCGTGCATCGCATTCGGGTTTGTGCGTCGATGTGGGGAACGGATCCGCTGTTCAGCAGGCTTGTAATGGTGCCGCTGAACAGCAATTCACATTGACAGGATCGGGGGAGTTGAAGACATCGGATGGCAAGTGCCTAGACATTGCCGGTGGATCAACTCGTGCTGGCGCCGAGGTTCTAGCGTGGTCATGTCACGGCGGGGCGAACCAGAAATTCGATCGTCAGAATGGGACGTACCGGGCACGTCATTCGAACATGTGCCTCGACGTTGAGGGCGGTTCAAGAAACACTGGTGCTCGGGTGCTGCAGTGGAACTGCAATGGTGGGGCAAACCAGAACTTCTCATAATCAGTGAAGGCATGGGTGTCTTCGCCAAGGCTTCGGCGGGTTTTGTGCTTCTTGGCCTCGGCCCTTGAAAGTCGGCGGCCGAATCCTACATCGCCGGCCCGATCCGACGGCCGGGGGCGACCGAGGTGGTGTCGTGGCCGGGGTCCCGGCCGAGGACCAGGTCTGCGATCAGCTGCCCGGTCATCGGGCCGCGACCGAAGCCTGACGAGGCCAGCCCGCCTGCCAGGAACAGGCCGGCATGGCCGGGGATCGGGCCGATGAGCGGTTGCCCGTCGATGCTGAACGGCATCAGCCCGGCCCATGTCCTAGCCGGTGGCAACTGCCGCACCGCTGGCAGCAACTCGGCAACGTGGCCGTGGTTGACGGTGATGCCGTCCTGGTCGACCGTGCGATCCCAGGTCAGGACCCGGTCACCTCCGAAGACGATCTCGCCTCCCGGCCGTTGGCGACCGTAGAGATGTCTGGTCAGCCGTCGCTCGTCGCGGTGAGTCAGGGAGGGCGGCATGTCACCGTCGGGCGGTTCGTTGCTCCAGGCCAGCGCCGACTCCGCGGCCGCGATCGCGTGGCGGAGCAGCGGGGCCTGGGGAGCCGACGCCCACATCTGGCCCCGAACCGCCACGATCGGAATCTCGAGTCCGGCCATAGCTCCGAGCGTTCGGCACCACGGACCGGCGGCGATGATCACCGCATCGGCCCCAAGCACCGCGACTCGGCCGGAACCCTTGGCCAAGGTCGACACCTCCCAGCCGCCGCCGGCAGTTGGTCGGATGTCCTCGACCGACTGGTCGGTCAGGATCGATGCGCCGGCTCCAACCGCCTCCCGGGCGAAGGCCGTGGTGGCGGCTACCGGCTCGGCTCGCGCTCCCAGTGGATCGAGCATCGCCCCCAGCAGCGACGGATCGGCTGCCGGCTCAAGGTCGATCAACTCCGAAGAGCTCAGCAGTTCCAATCGGCGGCCGGCCCGGCGGTCGGCCTCCACGGTGGCGCTGGCCCAGCGCCACTCCTCTTCGGTCCGCAACAGGGTCAGCGTGCCGGTGCGGTCGAGGCCGATGTCGTGGCCGCGCTGCTCGACGAGGTCGACGTACCGTTCCAGGCTGCCCAT
>JBOEHD010000049.1:0-2693 GCA_050633745.1 Acidimicrobiales bacterium | reverse complement strand
CGGCCGAGACTCCGACGATGCCGGCCCCGATGACGATGATCTCCATACCGACAGGCTACTCAGCCTCGGCCAGCCTGGCCTCCGGACCGGTATCACCGCCGGGGTTCGAGGATTCGCACTTCTGGGACCGCCGAGATACTCGGTCCCTCATGTTCTCCCGGCTGGCAATCAGCGTTGACGACGACCGAAGATTTCCGATCACAGAAGTAATGCCGTACCGTTCTTCGGATGTCAGATGTGGAGATGAGTCTTGCGGACATTCATGAGATGGCCAGCTCGTGTCTTACAGAAAACGGCTGCGATGAGTCGAACGCCGAGGCCGTAGCGCGCACAATCACTGCGGCTGAGTGCGATGGCTCAATTTCCCACGGATTGTTCAGGCTACCCGGTCATGTGCGATCGCTGAGGAGCGGGAAAGTCAATGGCCGAGCTCGGCCGAAGGAAGTCCAGCTCACCCGTTCCGCAATCCGGCTCGACGGCGATCGCGGCTTCGCGCCGCTCACCCTCGACCACGGAATTCCGCTCCTTGCCAACGCAGCCGAGACTGAGGGTGTCGCCGTCTTACTCATTCGCCACAGCTTCCACTTTGCTGCCCTGTGGCCCGAGGTGGAGGCGCTCACTGACCGCGGCATGGTCGGGCTCGCGTGCACAGTACACAAGCCAATGGTGGCGCCATTCGGAGCCAAGGAGTCCTTCTTCTCGACGAATCCGCTGGCCTTCGGTTGGCCTCGCCCGGGGCGTGACCCTTATGTGTTCGATATGGCGACCGCAGCGATGGCCCGCGGCGAGATTGGTGTCGCGGCGCGTGACGGCCAACCGGTGCCACTGGGAGTCGGGCTCGACGCAGATGGAAACCCGACGACAGACGCTGCAGCGATCCACGACGGTGGTGTCATCCTTCCATTCGGCGGCCACAAAGGATCGGCCATCGCCACGATGATCGAACTCCTTGCTGCGGGCCTGGTTGGCGACTACTTCAGCTACGAAGCCGGAGATGTGGACAACGGTGACGGCGGCCCTGCTATAGGCGGGGAGTTCGTCCTCGCTCTCTCACCTGAGCTGCTAGCCGGAACAGGCTGGGAAGAACACGCTGACGAATTCCTCGATGCACTGTCTGGGATGGAGGGTGTGCGCCTTCCTGGTGCGCGGCGCTTTGCGATGCGACGATCGGGTGAGCTCCGCTCAGTCAACGCCGAACTTGTTGACACGATCCGTGACCTGACCTGACCCGACCTTGACCTCGCGAGACACGGTCGTACGGGCCGGCCAGTGTCGAAGGCCACGCCCGAGACGTATCTCAGCCGCCGCTTGAGTCGACGAGGATCTTGAGCGCCGTGATCTCGCGGTTGGCCATGGACTCGATGGTGGCGGGCAGTTCATCGAGCCCGATCGTTCCTTCGTGGAGCGCGGTGGCGTCGAGCCGGCCGTTGCCGATCATTCGGCCAACAGCTGTCGCTTCCTCGAGGGTGAATATCATCGATGTCTTGAGCGTGAGTTCCTTGCTTACCCATCGGTTGGTCATTACCTCGGTCGGGCTACCGGTGACTCCAACCAGACAAACGGTTCCGCCGCGGCGGACGAGGTTCACCGACGCTTCGAGCGTCTGAGGAATACCAGCTGCGTCGAACACAACGTCGGCCCCTCGGCCTGAAGTCAGCTCTCGCACCGCCGAGCGAGTATCTCGCCCACCATCGAGGCCGGTGTCAGCGCCGAGAGCCACCGCTTTGGCTCGCCGTTCGTCGTCGGGCTCGACAACGACGAGGTGTCCGGCACCCGCCAACCGAGCGCATTGCGCGGCCAGTTGGCCAATGGGCCCGGCGCCGACAACGACCACGGTGTCGCCCGGCCGCATTCCGCTCTGGCGGACAGCATGAAAAGCCACCGATGCCGGTTCGACAAGCGCCCCTTGCGCCGCGCTGAGATCGCTCGGCATCTTCGCCAGACGTCGGGCTTGCACGCCGATGAGTGGGGCGAAGCCGCCGTTCGGGCTCGCATCCTCACCGAAGCCGCTGTACTCGCGGTTGGCGGTGCGACAGTACTGCCCCTGTCCGATGGCGCAGTAGTGGCAATCGCCGCACCCCGCGGCCATGCCCGCCATCACCATGTCGCCCAGGGACACCGACTCGACATCGGCCCCGACCGCGACGACCTCGCCGAACCACTCGTGGCCGCAGACCGATGGCGCGTATTGCCAGCCCTCGGCGTAGGCATGCACATCACTCCCGCAGATGCCGCAAAGTTTCACTTCGATGACCGCCCGGCCCGCTAAAGGTTTTGGCTCGGGAACATCGATGAGTTCGAACTGTCGTTGGCCGGTGATGATGCCTGCACGCATAGTCGCAGATTAGATGGCGGGAGCGTGGATGTCCCGCTGCTGGTTACGGAGCCATCTAATGTGGGCTCATGAACGAGGCAGCTGATCGGTGGGCACGAGAGTTGGGGGAGTGGGCGATTCCTGCGGAGATTCTGGAGCAGGCACCAAAGGTGCCGTTTGTATTCCCTCCCGAGATGTTTGCCGCGCCGCCGGCCGATCATGATTCGCAGTCCCTGTCTACGCGACTGGCTAGGGAAGCCCTAGCCGCCGGCGGCAGTGTGCTGGATATCGGTTGCGGAGGTGGCGCCGCGGCTTTCGCCGTCGCACCTCCGGCAACTCACGTGATTGGGACCGATCGCCAGGAGGACATGACCAAGCT
>JBOEHD010000048.1:95113-95264 GCA_050633745.1 Acidimicrobiales bacterium | reverse complement strand
ACCTGTCGATGCGCCAGCTGCAAGATTCGACGCTGATCAACTCGCTGACCCATGCACTGTCTGACTCTGGACTGGTCGCTGGCCACCTGGTTCTCGAAATCACCGAGTCGATGCTCGCCCTCGACCGTGACCGCTCAGCCAGCATCCTCGA